>CBINHQ010000040.1:0-11017 GCA_966250475.1 uncultured Chitinophagaceae bacterium | reverse complement strand
CCGGTCTTATGTCTTCCATCCTTATAAAATGATCAAGTATCATCGCACCGATTACGAAGTAGGTAATGTGCAACCGGTGATGGATGGCGAACTGGATGGCTTCATTAAAGCATATCTCATGAGTGAAAAGGAAGATAATAATTGACTAATTAAATAATTAACTAATTAACTAATTAAAATGACAGGCTATTTCAACTACCCTCTCCCCGCGAATGAACCGGTATTGAGCTATGCTCCCGGAACGGCGGAACGTAAGAGACTAAAGGAAATCCTTGCTGAATTGAAGAAGAGTGAACTCGACATACCTATGTATATCGGCGGCAAGGAAGTGAGAACTTCTAAGAAGGTTGCGATACATCCGCCACATGAAACGGATCATACCCTTGGACATTTTTCCGCGGGTAGTGAGAAGCACGTTGTACAGGCAGTGGAAGCGGCGCTTGCTGCACGCGAGAGCTGGGCTGCAATGTCGTGGGAGACGCGAGCGAATATATTTTTGAAGGCGGCGGATCTCATCGCTACGAAATACAGGCCGTACATGAACGGCACCACGATGCTTGGACAAAGCAAGAACGCATTCCAGGCGGAAATCGATGCCGCTTGTGAACTGATCGACTTCCTTCGTTTCAATGTTCATTTTCTTTCAGAAATATACAAGCAGCAGCCGATCAGCGGACCTGGCATGCACAACAGAATGGAGTATCGTCCGCTCGAAGGATTCGTGCTCGCGGTTACGCCATTCAACTTTACGGCAATCGGAGGAAACCTTCCAACCTCCGCCGCGCTTTGCGGTAATGTGGTTGTGTGGAAGCCTGCGAACACGCAGATATATTCCGCGCAGATGTTCATGCGTATTCTCATCGAGGCAGGACTGCCTGATGGAGTGATCAATCTTGTGTATGTTGATGGTCCCACAGTTGGTAAAGTATGCTTCAACCATCGTGATTTCGCTGGTGTGCATTTCACTGGATCAACGGGTGTGTTTAACACCATGTGGGAGACAATTGGAAAGAACATGGCGAACTACCGTTCCTATCCGCGCATTGTGGGAGAAACAGGTGGTAAGGATTTCGTGATTGCGCACAAGTCGGCAGATCCGGATGTGCTCGTGACAGCGCTTCTTCGCGGAGCTTTCGAATTCCAGGGACAGAAGTGTTCCGCTGCATCGAGAGCATACATTCCTTCTAACATTGCCGATGAGGTGAAGAAGAAACTTGTCGCAGGAGTTAAGAGTTTCAAGATGGGTACTGTTGAAGACTTTTCCAACTTCGTGAATGCAGTGATCGATGAGAAGAGCTTCGATAACATCAAGCGTTACCTGGAGAATGCGAAGAAGGATCCAAAGGCAGAGATTCTCGTGGGCGGAAAGGCAGATAAGAAGTCAGGATACTTTGTACAACCGACCATCATCGAGGCAAAAGATCCGAAGTACGTGACGATGTGCGAAGAGATCTTTGGTCCTGTGCTCACTATCTATGTGTACAATGCGAATCAGTTTGAGAAGACGCTCGAACTCCTCGACAATACATCGCCATACGCGCTTACGGGTTCCATCATTGCGCGCGACAGGGCAGCAATTGAACTCGCCACTCGTCGCCTTAGCAATGCAGCCGGTAACTTCTACATCAATGATAAGCCAACCGGCGCTGTGGTAGGACAACAACCTTTCGGTGGAGCGAGAGCAAGCGGAACTAACGACAAGGCGGGAAGCATTCTCAATCTATATCGCTGGCTCAGCCCGAGAACGATTAAGGAAACGTTTGATCCGCCGGTGGATTATAGGTATCCGTTTATGGCGGAGAAATGAGGATGTTGGCAATTAAATGTTGACCGTTGACCGTTGACCGTGGACCGTGGACCGTGAGGGTGCCTATGGTCAAAGTATCTTTATAGATGAGGGATGAGAGATGAGAGATGTGAGTCTTTAGATTGAAGAAGCCTGAATAATCAAAAAGTCTTCAATTCGAAGTCCCTCATCCCTCATCTCTCATCCCTCATCTAATGACGGTCAACGGTTAACGGTCAACGGTCAACGATCAACTTTCAACTGTCGTCAACTACCGTTTAATCAATTGATTCCCGATTTTTCGCACTTCATCCCACTCCTCACACCACTCTCTTTTCATTCCGGTTAGGTTTGCGAAAATTATTAACCAAACAACCACATTTTATGAAAAGAGTATTTGCAATTGCATTGGCGACAGTATTTATTACGGCTACGGGTTTTGCGCAGAAGGGCAACAACCAGGTTGGCGGAGGTCTCGACCTCTCATTTCCTACGGGTGATTTCTCAACAGGGTTCAAAACCGGTTTCGGTTTGTACGCGAAAGGGCTTTACGGAGTTGGTACTGCAGGACAGGTAACATTCACTACAGGTTATTCAACTTTCAAGATGAAAGGTTCTACAAGTGATTTCAAGATGACGATGGGAATTATTCCTCTTCTTGTTGGTTACAGACACTACTACCAGGGTTTCTTTGCTGAACCACAAATTGGTTATGGTATCTATCGCGCGAAGGTGAAGACCGACATTGGTGAACTCGAAGGCTTCGAAGGAACAGATTCAGAAGGAGCATTCACTTGGGCACTTAATGCTGGATACATCTTCCAGGAAAAATTCGAAGCTGGCATCAGGTTTCAGAACGGACATAAGGACGGTACTGGAATCGGAATGTTTGGCATTCGTCTCGGCTACAACTTCGCTGTTGGTAGCAAATAATTTTGTCGGATTCGACATCATGAAAAAGAAAGGCCGCCTTCAAGGGCGGTTTTTTTTGAGGTAAGCGCTGAGTCATCATAAAAAAAAGATCGGGATGCCGGGGCTTGATTTCAGGCAGGAAAGGGGGTTATACACACCTGTTCATATTATGTTCTTTGACCATAATATTAATTTTCTTTATTTTAAATCAATTCATTATCAACGCCAATCTTCCTAAGAATCAATCCATTCGGGAGTGCGGCATTATCTAATCTTAAATTGACTATCATGAAAAAATTACTTATTGTTTTGGCAATGATGGCGATTTTATGCCCATCCTTAATGGCGCAAAAAGGCGGTTCAGGGGCTAGCGGAATGCAGTTCGGTTTTAAGTTGGGACCAAACTTCTCAACCTGGACCGGGGAAGATGCTAAGCCCAGTGATGATGAAAAAAAGAAAATGCTCATCGGGGCACATGCGGGAGTGTTCATGACAATCCCACTCACGCAAATGTTGTTGTTGCAACCAGAACTGTTGTACTCCATGCAAGGAGCACGTTACACTTATGAAGATGGCTGGAAGGAAACTTACAGGACAAACCATCTCAACATTCCAATTGCATTGCGCATACAATGGCCTACCGGCTTGTATGCAATCGTTGGTCCGCAAGTTGGTTTCTCACTTGGAGGAAAATACAAGTGGGAATATGAAGATGAAGAAGGAGATGAAGATCTCGAAGACCTGCAATCAGTACAATTGTCAGGGGTAGTTGGTTTAGGTTATCAAATGCCGAATGGATTTGGAATCTATGCAAGGTATGCGCATACATTCAGCAAGCCATTTGATTTTGGCGATGAAGACATAAAGATTCATAACAGCCTTGTGATGATAAGCTTCTTCTATATGCTTAAAATGAGTAAAGGGGCAGGAGGCAGGTAAAGTATGAAGAGCCAAAATAATTTGGCTCTTTTTTTTGTTTTAGCATGCAGCGTTATTGTGTTTAATGATAACAAAAAATGGCTTTATTTATAGCCATCGGAAATTTGCGTAGGTTGAATACCATTAACAGGGGATATTCCCCAAATTAATTTCAAAATGCTTTGATTTCAAACATTTGCGACCTACATTTGCGGCGGAAAAATTAACCAAAAATCAAAAACATGAAAAAAGTATTCTTATTTGCTGCGATTCTGGTTGCTACTGCCAGTGTATCACAAGCCCAGGTAAAATTTGGCGTTAAAGCCGGAGCTAACTTCTATCAGCTCGGTGGTGATGACGCTGATGGTCTTGATGAATCAAGGAAGCTTAAAGTTGGTATTGCAGGTGGCGCATTCGCGAACATCCCTGTAAACTCAATGTTCAGCGTAGTTCCTGAACTTCTTTATTCAATGGAAGGAAACCTTCAGAAAGAAGATGACGCTAAAATGTCTTTCAACCTTTCTTACCTCAACATTCCTGTAATGTTCAGGTACAACAATCCTTCTGGCTTCTATGCTGAAACTGGTCCCCAGGTTGGTTTCCTTATGAGCGCAAAGACAAAGACTGAATTCGGTGGTGTTGAAGATGAGCAAGACATCAAAGACGAATTGAAAAGCATTGGCTTCTCATGGGCTCTTGGTCTCGGCTACCAGCTGAAGAATGGTTTTGGCTTTGGCGCAAGGTACAACCTCGGTCTCTCATCTATCGTTGATGAAGATGATGTAGACATTAAGAGCAGCGGCTTCCACGTAGGTGTGTTCTACACTTTCGGTGGAGAAAAGAAGTAATTTTTTTCCAAGCGAATTTGAAGCATCCGCCAACCGGCGGATGTTTTTTTTGCACATACTCAAACATCAAACCTCAAACACCAAACATCTCTTTGGCATGATTTTTAAATCCTTCCTAGGTTAACCTAAATCATGTGTTATGAAAAAAGTACTTTGTGTAGTTCCGGTAGCTCTCTTATTCGCAACTACAAGTTTTGCGCAGCATACCCAGTTCGGAGTAAAGGCAGGTGTAAATTTATCTTCCGTGAAAATTTCTGATGGCGAAGATTATGACAGCAAGACAGGAATCCATTTCGGTGGTCTTGCTCATATTCATCTATCTCAACACTGGGCGATTCAGCCAGAGTTGGTTTTCTCAATGCAAGGTGGACAAGATGAAAGCAATGATCAGAAATTAAAACTTAATTACATCAACGTTCCCGTGTTGGTCCAATACATGTTCGATGAAGGCTTTCGCTTGCAGACCGGCCCGCAGATCGGATTTTTAGTTTCTGCTAAGAACAAGATCGGTGATGTAGAATATGATGCCGATGATCAGATCGAGTCAATCGACTTCGCCTGGGTGTTCGGAGGAAGCTATCTATTTCCACAGGGACTCGGTATCGATGTGCGCTACAATCACGGCATAAGCAATATCAGCGATGTAAGCGGCTTTGAGGCGCACAATCGCGTGTTTCAACTTGGACTTTTCTATCAATTTAATCGGGCAAGGAAATAGCCTAAGATTTTTGCAGAGCCCTTTTCGAAGGGCTTTGCTATTTTTACAGTAAATTCTTTGCATTGAAACTAGTGCTTAGCGAACCGCAACTTGCCATTACCATCAAAAGACTGGCTCACCAGATCCTCGAGAATCATCTTAACCTTGAGAATACTGTATTGATAGGATTACAACCCCGGGGCATCTTTCTATCCGACCAGGTTGTGGCAGCAATTAAGAAGGAAGTGCCTTCCATGAAGATCAATTACGGAAAACTCGACATTACATTCTATCGTGATGACATACGCCGCGAACTTCACGTCGCGAATCAGACGGAGATACCTTTCTCCATTGAAGGAAAGAAGGTTGTGCTGATCGATGATGTGCTCTTTACGGGCAGAACGATCCGCGCAGCGCTCGATGCCCTTCTCGACTTTGGAAGGCCTGAGAAGGTTGAATTATGCGTGTTGATCGACCGCCGATTCAGCAGGCAATTCCCGATCCAGGCTGATTACGTTGGCAAATCAATCGACTCGATCATTTCTCAGAAGGTGAAAGTATTCTGGAAACAGAAAGACGGACGGGAGGAAGTAGGAATCCTCGAGGAAGGGAGCGCTTAATCAATTAGCTAATTAGTTAATTAGCTAATTAGCCAATTTTTTCTAATTTCGCCCTTTAATGGCCCTCTCCACAAAACATCTTCTGGGTATAAGAGACCTTACCAGGGAAGATATTTCATTATTTCTCCAGACAGCAGAACAGTTTAAGGAAGTATTGCAGCGACCTGTAAAGAAGGTTCCTTCGCTCAGGGACGTGACTATCGTGAACCTGTTCTTCGAGAATTCTACGCGCACCAGAATATCATTTGAGCTAGCAGAGAAGAGATTGTCCGCTGATACGATCAACTTCGCGGCTTCCGGTTCCTCGGTGTCTAAAGGAGAAACACTTCTCGACACGGTGAACAACATTCTCTCCATGAAGGTTGACATGGTGGTGATGAGACACAGCGCAAGTGGCGCTCCCCATTTTCTTTCGCAGCACATTCCCGCGGCGATCGTCAATGCAGGTGATGGCATCAATGAGCATCCCACACAGGCATTGCTCGATGCACTTTCGATCAGGGAAAAGACTGGTTCACTCGAAGGAAGAAAAGTGGCGATCATCGGCGACATCATGCACAGCCGCGTTGCGCAAAGCAATATTTACCTTTTGAAGAAAATGGGAGCGGAAGTCACGGTCTGTGGTCCGCCCACACTCATTCCAAAATACATCAGGCAGGCGTTGAATGTTGAGGTGAGTTACAACCTCAAGGAAACGCTTGAGTGGTGCGATGTGGCTAACGTGTTGCGAATTCAGCTCGAAAGACAAAGCCAGGTTTTGTTTTCTTCCCTGCGTGAGTACAATTTAAGTTATGGAATCAGCCGTCGCATTTTGGATGATCTTCACAAGGAGATAGTGATCATGCATCCTGGTCCGATTAACAGGGGAGTGGAACTCGACAGTGATGTGGCCGACAGCAAGCAATCGATCATATTGCAGCAGGTGGAGAATGGCGTGGCGGTGAGAATGGCTGTGTTGTACCTGTTGTCGAACCGCAATAATTGATTCATCCCGCTCGAAACTGTTTGAAATTATATCCTGAAATTGCAGCTTATGCGAATCTGTCTCTTTCCCGGCACCTTCGATCCCGTAACACTCGGGCATGTTGATATAATCGATCGTGCGCTTCCGCTGTTTGACAAGATCATTGTGGGTATTGGTTTGAATGCAGCTAAGGCTCCAATGTTTTCCGATGAGCAACGCCTGCAGTGGATACAGGATATCTACAAGAATGAACCGAAGGTGGAAGGCGCGGTGTACGAAGGACTCACGGTGAACTTCTGCAGGGAAATTGGAGCGCGTTTCATTTTGCGTGGCATACGATACGTGAGCGACTTCGAATACGAGAAGACAATTGCCGATGCCAATCGCACGCTTGATAAATCAATAGAAACGATCTTCCTGACAGGAGAGCCAAAGTATACTTCTGTTGCATCCACAATTGTACGCGATATCATTCGGAATGGGGGTAACGCGAGTTTGTTCTTGCCGGCAGAAGTTTATCAGAGCCTGGGGAAATAACAACTGTTTTATTGCCGGACCATGGGACGCAGATTCAATATGATTGCTTATGATTTATTATGATCGATCATAACTAATCATAATTCATCATAATAAATCCGTGGCCCATGGTCCGGCAATAAATTAACTTAATAGAACCTCCTGAACCGATGGATACATATTTTTCAAATACTCTCCCAGGTCCTCTTTCTTCACCCATTTCGCTTCAAAAATATCTTCTTCAGTTTGTGGGCTGAGTTTCTGAGGGCCGGAGACCTTCATGTTGTACCAATGCGATTCCTTGAGGATGAATTTTGATCCCTCGTGATAGGTATGCCAGGTGATTGTGAGAGGAGAAACGAGTGTAATGTTTTTTAGGCCGGTTTCTTCGCTTACTTCGCGCACTGCACAATCTTCCAGACTTTCTCCTTCGTCCAGTTTACCTTTAGGAAGATCCCATTTTCCCCTCCGGAATATCAACAGCATCTCATCCTTTTCGTTGCGCACGAGTCCTCCTGCAGCTTGTATCAATGTAAATTTCTTGAAGAAGGCTTTCTTTAATTCCTCGAGATCTTTATGCATAAAGACTCCGGCATGCACTTTTTCCTGCTGCATTTCATGAATCATGCTCTTGACGGTATGCGCATTAAACTCATCGATGAAAACCGCATCATCGTGATGCAAAAACGGCTCGATCTCTTTGTCGATCGAATTGCAGAGGAAGAGAGGCTTGGCGCCGAAGAAGATTTTGAGATGCATGGAGCGAAGGTAGGGAAGGTTCTTGAGCGATGGTGGAAGATCGTTGGCTGTATACCGTGTACCGTGTACCGTATACCGTTGACCGTTGACCGTTGACCGTTAACCGTTAACCGTTGACCGTTTACCGTTTACCGTTGACCGTTAACCGTTGACCGTTAACCGTTGACTGTAAACTCATCGCCCATAACTCATGATTCATAAATCTTAGCTACGGTCACCGGTATACGGTCAACGGTCAACGGTATACGGTCTACTCCGTATTCCCCAAACAATTCCTACTTTCGCCCCATGACCGATTCCAAAGTTGTTGCCTCCAAACTCCTCGAGGCAAATGCCGTCCGACTGAGCCCGCAGGAGCCGTTTACATGGGCAAGTGGATGGAAGAGCCCGATCTATTGTGATAACCGTAAAGTGCTTTCCTTTCCGTACATCCGCGATTACGTGAAATCAGAAATGTGCAATATCATATTCGAAAAATTCCCAGAAGCGGAGCTACTCGCAGGAGTGGCCACAGCAGGAATTGCCTGGGGCGCCATGGCCGCGGATCAACTTAAACTACCCTACGTGTATGTGCGTCCAAAGCCGAAGGAACACGGTCTCGGTAACCAGATAGAGGGTTATTATGAGAAGGGACAGAAGCTGGTGGTGATAGAAGACCTCGTATCGACAGGAAAGAGCAGCCTGCAGGTAGTGGATGTGCTGAAGAAAGAAGGGTTGGATGTGTTGGGAATGGTTTCAATCTTTACCTACGACTTTGCGGTGGCCAAAAAGGCGATTGAGAACGCGGCATTGCGCTATTTTTCGCTGACTGACTATCCAACATTGCTGGAATTGGCCCTGGAACAGGGTAAAATTACCTCCGAACAGAGCGGCATTTTGTTAAAATGGCGCGATGATCCTGCCAATTGGAAGGGAGTTTAGTAATTTGGCCGGAAAACGAAGGAATGAAGAAACTCATCTTACTCGCCGTTGCCTTCTCCGGCTTCGCGATTGGGGCTTCTGGTCAGACCAAGGCCCAACTTACAGCAAAGATCAAGACTCCGAATGCCCTCTGTCAGCAGGATAAGGTACGCATAGAAAGCTACCTGAGGCGCTACGATGGAGTGGTTGGGATCAACGTGAACTTCCGCCGCGGCGAAACCACAGTAAAATATCTCACCGACCGCACAGATATCGAACAGATAAAGACCGCCATCTCCAACGCGGGCTACGACGCCGATGATGTAATGGCTAATCCCGATGCCTACAAACGCCTCCCTAAATCGTGTAAGAAATTTGAAGATGGTGGAGGGCATCCGAAGCCTAAAGAGCCGGCTCCTGAATCGGCAAGTTGATTAATTAGCTAATTAGTTAATTAGATAATTAGCCAATGGGGCTGGTAATTGGGCTGGAAGTATTCCTGGAAATTATTGATGTGAGAATTTATTAATTATTGGTGGACGAGATCGATCACAAGGGGATCGGGGTAGGGAGGAAGAAATTTGAAAATGCAGTTTTTGAGCTGCATTTTTTTTGTGAAAAATCGTACTAAATAAGTTAGTTATTCGAATATTTTGACATTGAAAATTTAGGCCAATAATTTTAGATTAGAAATTTTAGTGTAGAAATTTGATTTAAAGATTGATAAATTAGGACAATCAAAATTGAATTTGAAAGAATACCCTATCCATTTTCATCAAAAATCAATTCATTTTGAAGAATAGTGTAAAAATGTGAATTGATATAAGTAAATGATTGATTATTAAATGATAATAAAATTTATCTACAATATTTAATGAATTATAATTGAAATTATAAAAAAATATAATAAAAGAGATGGACGCCGGGATGTATCCTCCGCGTCCTTCGCGCAATCCTCTGCGAACTCTGCGTTTAAATAAGCATTTAGAACCAAAAAAAGCCGGGGATGAAATGGGTCAAGTCCTGGAAGAAAACAAGAGGGTTTACTGCTGCTGATTTCAATCTTTAAATCCACATGCGCCCTCCGCGTCCTTCGCGCAATCCTCTGCGCCCTCCGCGTTAAAAAAAACCGAATCGAATTCGCCCCACTCTCTCATCCCTCATCCCAGATTTTCATTGGGGCAAACTCCTCATCCCTCATCCCTCATCTCTCATCCCTCATCCTAATCCAGTTTCATACGTAATTCTACTAACCCCTTAACCGAAATCATACTTTTCAAAATGCTGGGATTAACGACGGGATTTGAGTAGATTCGCTTTCTTAAAACAGCTGCTACTTGATGAGACAAATTTTCCGGATCGGTACCCTGATACTGATCCTGTATGCAAGCACCTCTGCCACCGCTCAGGATTTTTCAAACAAGGGAAAGGATTTCTGGGTGGCATACGGTTACCACCAGACGATGATGAGCGGCAATCCGCAAAACATGGTGCTTTATTTCGCCACCGAAGAAGCAACCGTTGTTAAGGTTGAAATTCCCGGCACAGGTTACGTGCAGACCTACAACATTCCCGCTAATACAATCTTTACTTCGAATCCCATTCCCAAGGCCGGCACATTGGACGCAAGGCTTACTACAGAAGGAGTGTCAAACAAGGGCATTCACATCACCAGCGACAAGCCCATCGTGGCCTATGCGCATATTTATAATGCGAGTGTTTCCGGAGCTACACTTCTGTTTCCCACAAATACACTCGGCCGTGAGTATTATTCTATCAACTACGAACAGGTTTCTAACTCGGGACATTCAAACTGCTGGTTCTACGCCATTGCTGTTGATCCCGGTGTGACCACCGTACAGATCACACCATCGAGAAGCACACTGACGCATGCTGCAGGAGTTCCTTTCACCGTAAACCTTAACCAGGGAGAAGTGATCAACATCATGGGCCAGGTGAATACAGGCAGCACCGGTGGTGTATTCCGCGGAGTGGACCTCACCGGTTCCAAGATCGAATCAGTGAGCACGAGCACGGAAAGTTGTAAACGCCTTGCTGTATTTAGCGGAAGCGGTAGAATTTCTCTTTCCTGTGACG
>CBINHQ010000039.1:0-11204 GCA_966250475.1 uncultured Chitinophagaceae bacterium | reverse complement strand
CGGAAGAATCTCAGGCAAGCCAATCGTCGCCATGGCGGGTCGCTTCCATTATTATGAAGGCTATACAGCGCAGGAAATTACATTTCCAATCAGGGTAATGAAACTCCTGGGCATTCAAACCCTGTTCATCTCAAACGCTGCAGGCAGCGTTAATCCCGATTACAAGGTTGGCGATATTATGCTGATCAATGATCACATAAGCTTCTTCACTCCAAACCCGCTCATCGGCAAAAACCTCAGCGAATTCGGCCCCCGCTTTCCTGATATGAATGAGCCTTACGATCCCACTTTGATCAACAAGGCAAAGGAGATCGCGAATGCAAACCAGTTTCACGTGCACGAGGGTGTCTACGTAGCCGTAACGGGTCCCACCTTCGAGACGAGAGCGGAATATCGCATGATTCACAGAATGGGAGCCGACGTAGTGGGCATGAGTACCGTGCAGGAAGCAATAGTGGCTGCACACATGGGAATTCGCACGTTCGCTGTCAGTGTTGTCACCGACTTGGGACTGCAGGAACCCGGTGGAACTGTTTCCCACGAAGAAGTATTAAAGGCCGCTCAGGAAGCCGAGCCGAGATTGGCAATAATCTTGAAGGGTTTAATAGCATCCATTTAACATTAATTAGAGGCGTTTGTAATTTTGCAGCCTTAAATTGCTGACCGACTAAACTAAAACCCTGGCGAATAAGCTTACATATTTTCTGTTCGCAGCAATTCTGCTTTCATCCTTCAATGCATTCGCGCAGCGTGAGTTGATCAGGGATGGAGGAGGAAGACTGCAAGGACTTGGCGGAAGAGTGAGTTCCATCCGGGGTGGTGCAGAAACCGACAGCCTTCGACGCCGCGATAAAAACGAGGATTCAATCACCATCAGGTACAGATTCCTCGACTCAACGCAGAATTACAAACTCGATTCTTCCATCGCCGACTTCAGCTTAAGATTTCCCATTCCCGCTACCAATATTTACCTCGGCAATGTGGGCTCTGCCTCGCGCTCGATTTTATTTTCTCCCATAATGACTCCCGGGTGGGATCCGGGACTGCACGCATTTGATGTTTACAGATGGACTGTCGACAAAGCGCGATTCCTAAACACTACTCGTCCTTATTCGGAAATCAACTATCAACTGGGTAGCAGATCGGAACAACAAATAGGATTGTTGCACACACAAAACATCAAGCCTCACTGGAACTTTCTCTTTCAGTATCGCATGATCAACTCTCCCGGATTTTTCAAGAATCAAAAGACTAATCATCACAATTACCTACTCACTTCATGGTATCAATCGCCTAACCGCAGGTACAATAATTATTTCATCATCCTTGGTAACAAATTGCAAGCCGGTGAGAACGGAGGCATACAAGACACCACCGACTTCCTCGGCGATCCATTCTACAAAGACCGTTTCACCATTCCCACCAAACTTGGAGGCGAAACTGAATTCGGCAGAAACTTCTTCAGCACAGATGTCGGCACAGGAAACAGGTACAATGAATTCGCTGTGCTGTTAAGACAACAATACGATTTTGGCAAGAAGGATTCACTCGTCACCGACTCTACGATTATTCCACTCTTCTTTCCGCGACTTAGATTCGAGCACACCATCAAATACAGCAAACGAAAGTTCCAGTTCCGCGACTATGTGGGCGACTCGACATATTACTACGATACATATGGAATTCTTTTCGACCAACCAGGTGATACCGTATTTCTCGAAGACAGTTGGAAAGAACTAGTCAACGACTTCGCGATCTATCAATTCCCCGATTCAAGAAATCTTCAGCAGTTCATTCGCCTCGGAGCTGCCATTCAAAACCTGCAGGGAAACTTTCCTTCAGGTAAAAAGAATTACTACAATGTTTACGGTCACGCCGAATATCGCAACAAGACTAAGAATCTCGCCTGGGACATCCTCGCGCATGGTAAACTATATTTTACCGGACTGAACGGCGGCGACTTCTCCGCACACGTAAGCCTGCTCAAGACCACTGGCAAAAACAAACGCGGCTATGTTGAACTCGGTTTTGAAAATGTGAACAGAACCCCCGGATTCATCTTCGACCCAAGAAGCAGTTTCTACCTCGAAACAGTTCCGCTTGATTTCAAAAAAGAGAATACCACACATCTCTTTGGAAATATCAACCTGCCTTCCCTGCGATTGAGGCTCGGCGGTCATTATTATTTGCTCACGAATTATACTTATATCCGGGATTATTATCAGCTTGAGCAATTCAGCGCATTGTTCAATGTCCTTCGCATCTCCGCGCAGAAGACTTTCAAGTTTGGGAAAAACTGGAACTGGCATGCCGAGGTCTGGTTTCAGCAGGCAATTGGTAACGCCCCCGTCAACCTGCCGCTGGTCTATACCCGCCACCGCTTTGCATACGAAGGAAATCTCGGCTTCAAGAATCTCGACATCGCCTTCGGACTTGAAGGCAGGTATCATACACCTTACGAAGCAGACGGATACTCTCCGCTTCTCGGCAATTTCTTCGTGCAGGATGATATCACCATCGACAATCCAATGCCCGACATCACTGCATACATTCACTTCCGCATTCGCTCTTTCAAGGCCTATTTGCGTTTCGAAAACCTCAATACTGCCACAGACAACGATGGCTTTGGATTCACCCGAAACAACCTCGCAGCTCCCGGTTATCCCTACCCCGGCCTGGTTACCCGCCTTGGCATATACTGGAATTTTGTTAATTAATTGTTTAACAGCTACTTCGGTCTGAAATCAGGCCCTTCAAACCATTGCTCAATTCAAAAGGTAGAATTATCTTTGGGCTTGTAATGAAAAAGGGAATCGCAGCAATAACTATGTGTGTGTATCTCCTCGTGAGCTGCGGGGTGATCATCAGTTTTCATTACTGTATGAATAAACTCGATTCGACCAGACTATATGTTGCCGAAAGCGAGTACTGCGGCAAGTGCGGCATGCACGTCGAAGATGCGAATGGATGCTGCCGCGATGAGGTCAAGATCATCAAGATGGATGAGGACCAGCGAACCCACGACATTTTCTCTTACGATATTGCTTCCCTCAAACCTCACGTAGCTGCCGTCTCCGATTTCATGGTCGCTGCATTTGAGAATGAAGACAGGAAGCGCTTCACCAGGCGACATCCGCCTCCCTTACTCACCGAACAAGATACCTACTTGTTGAATCGCGTTTTCAGAATTTGAGATTTTGCCTTAACGGCCTGCAATCTTGTTCAGCCAGCGGTTGACATATTGCATTCGTGTGCTTTATTTTCTCAAATCAACTAAAACATTTTAAAATGAAAGCGTTCAAATTATCATCATTATTCATAGCATCATTATTTGTATCAGCCATTGCATTCTCGCAATCAAAGAAGGAGACCATCCCTGTTAATGGCAATTGCGGAATGTGCGAAAAGAAGATCGAAACAGCCGCTAAAGATGCCGGCGCCACTTCCGCTGAATGGGATGCAACCTCAAAAGTTCTCACCGTTGAATACAGTAGCTCAACTACCAACGCTGCCAAAATCCAGCAGGCGATTGCAAAGGTTGGATACGACACTCGCGACTTCAAAGCTTCTAACGAATCATACGACAAACTTCACTCATGCTGCAAGTATGATCGCAAAGACATGAATGTTAGTGAAGAAAAGAACGCCAAGAGCTGTTGCGGTAATTGCGAAATCAAAGACGGCAAATGCGTGAAGGGCGACAATTGCGAGATGAAGGATGGCAAATGCACAGGAAAATGCTCTGCAGACAAAGCACATTCTGGCAAAGACGCAGCCTGCAAAATGGATGGCAAGATGGCCTCTGCAGAGGGCAAGAGCTGCTGCGCCGCTCATTAATCACAATTAAATCGAGAACAAGATGAAGAAGCTAATGATTATCGTGATGAGCTTGTTCATGGCCGTTTCTCTCAACGCACAGTTCACCGGCGCAAGGCTTCAGGCCACCGGCTTAACCTGCGCCATGTGTAGCAACGCCATCAACAAAGCACTCGAGAAATTACCATTCGTTCAAACCGTGCGATCTGATATCAGGAATTCCGCATTCAACATTCAATTCAGGAAGGACAGCGACGTCGATCCCGATGAAATAAAGAAAGCCGTTGAAAATGCAGGCTTTGCCATTGGCAAGCTTTCAATCACCGGTAACTTCGATAATGTGAGTGTGAAGAATGATGAACACATCCGCATCGGCAACAAAAACTATCATTTTCTCAACATCACCGGGCAAGTGCTGGATGGAGAGAGAACGATCACACTCGCCGACAAGGATTTTGTTACCGACAAGGAATTCAAAAATTTCAAGTCCGCTACGAAAATGAATTGTGTAAATACGGGTAAAGCTGAGTCCTGCTGCGCGATTGCCGACGCTGGAACGAGGATCTACCACGTTACAATCTGACACCAATGGCTTCCCCTCAGGGGGAAGCCTTTTAACCAATAATCCATGAAGTTTCCCAAGGCAATTTTTCTGGCGCTTTCCATCTTCTTCATCGGAGATCTACAAGCCCAGGTTCCCAACATCGACGATCCCAGGCTGCAGATTAAACTCACCGATCTGTCCGGCGACTCCGTAGCACTCTCTTCATTCAAAGGGAAGGTAGTGTTGCTTGATTTCTGGGCGAGCTGGTGCGGTCCCTGCAGGAGTTCGAATCGCAAGCTTACCAAGGTCTACAAGAAATACCATCCCCAGGGTTTCGAAATCTTCGGAGTCTCTCTCGACGAGCGTCCCGAAGACTGGAAGCGAGCCGTGAAGACAGACAAGATTACCTGGACACAGGTGATTGATCCAAGAGGACAACGCGCAGAATCGGCTATCGACTGGAATGTTTACGCCATCCCCACTTCATACCTGATTAACCGCAAGGGAGAGGTTGTAGCCATGGGTCTCGAGGGAAAGCAATTGGAAAAAGTCGTTGAGAAACTCCTGGCAGAGTAACTAAGGAACAATGAAACCAATCTTTCTTGCTGCAATCCTGTTCATTTCAACAATGACAAGATCGCAGGAACTATATGTCTTTTCAGATCCCGCATCTAACGTGCCTGCGAAGTCAATCACCGCGAAACTTTCATCTTACTTTCTTCCTAAGCCAAATTATGCTGACAAATTCATGCACCGCTACGTGCCTGAAGTGATGTTTGGCCTTTCGAAAAATTTCATGCTGCGTGCGAACCTTTCGTTTTCGAATATGCACACAGACAGATTCATCTGGGAGTCTGTTTACCTGTATGGGAAGTACAGGATATTTACACGTGACGAACTTCACCGGCATTTCAGAATGGCCGCTTTTGCTGATGTTTCTTATTCAAGAAATCCTTTTCATTACGATGAAGTCAGCCTGATGGGTGATAAGAGTGGCGTGCAGGCAGGCATCATCGCCACACAACTGTGGAACAAACTGGCAATCTCAGGAACCATCAGTCATACGCAGGTATTACACAAATCAAGAAAGTATGCGAATAACCAGGTTTACAGTTTTCCTTACCAGGCTTTCAATTATTCGCTCTCGGCCGGATACCTGATATTGCCCGTTGAATACAAAGACTACCGTCAGACCAATCTCAATTTTTATTTGGAATTTCTTGCTCAGCAGACTTTAGATCCCAACAAATATTATATCGACATGGCGCCGGCTGTTCAATTTATTTTCAACAGCAATACGAAGGTCAACATCGGCTACCGGTTTCAATTGGGAAGTAATGAAATGTGGAGAATGTCTACCGACACCTGGCATGTGGGTGTGGAAAGAACGTTCCTTAATTAATCTTCGGCCAATTTGCTATTTGGCTACATTTGCCTCCCCAAAAAGCAAATGAACCTATGGAGCTGAAATATTCGCAGGCAATTGCCGCGTCGTTGAACCTTTCCCTGAAACAGGTGAGCAGCATTTTCGATTTGAAGGAAGAAGGCGCCACCATCCCTTTCATTGCACGATACAGGAAGGAAGCAACCGGAAACCTCGACGAGGTGGTGATAGGAAACGTGATCGAAAGGATCAATTACTTCAACGACCTTGAGAAAAGAAAGGATACCGTACTGAAGACGATCGAGGCAGCAGGAAAACTCACGCCTGAATTGAAGAAGAAGATCGATGATTGCTTCGACTCAACTATACTCGAGGACATCTACCTCCCATTCAAACCCAAGCGCAAGACAAAGGCTACAGTGGCAATCGAGAAAGGCCTCGAACCACTCGCACAAATAATATTTCTACAGGGAGATGAAGATCCCGAAACAGAAGCATCAAAATATGTGAATGAGAATGTGCCCACTTCCGCAGACGCACTACAAGGTGCAAGAGACATCATTGCGGAATGGATTTCGGAGAATGAGCAGGCGAGAAATCTCATTCGTAAACAATTTCAGGATTCAGCCGTGCTGGCCTCGCGTGTTCTGACTTCGAAAAAAGATTCTGAAGAAGCACAGAAGTACCGCGACTATTTTGAATTCAGCGAGCCACTGGCTCAAAGCCCATCGCATCGAATCCTTGCAATCAGGAGAGGGGAGAAGGAAGGCTTCCTGATCATGGACATCAACATCGATAAAGAAACAGGTATCGCATCACTGAAGGAAATTTTTGTCAAATCCTCGAAACCTTCTTCGGAGCAAGTGAGCCTGGCGATAGAGGATTCATTCACCAGGCTGCTGAAGCCTTCACTCGAAACGGAATTCCGCATGAGCAGCAAGACTGCCGCCGATGAAGAAGCAATCCGTGTGTTTGCAGAGAATCTTCGTCAACTGTTGCTTGCTTCTCCTCTCGGCAGAAAGAGAGTTCTCGCGCTCGACCCCGGTTTTCGTACTGGCTGCAAACTCGTTTGCCTCGACGAACAGGGCGACCTACTTCACAACACCACGATCTATCCCCACGCTCCGCAGAACGAACGTGATAAGGCTACACATACGCTGAAGGAACTCGTCGCCAAGTTCGACATCGCCGCAATTGGCTATGGCAATGGCACCGCAAGCAAAGAGACCGAAGAGCTCGTCAGGAGCATCGACTTCGGCAAACCCGTCGCCATCTTCATGGTGAACGAGAGCGGCGCATCAATCTACTCTGCAAGTGAAGTAGCAAGGGAAGAGTTTCCCGATCACGACGTAACTGTTCGTGGTGCAATCAGCATTGGAAGAAGATTGCTCGATCCTTTGAGCGAATTAGTGAAGATCGATGCAAAGAGCATCGGTGTTGGACAATACCAGCATGATGTGCAACAAACAAGATTAAAGGAGTCTCTCGACAGAGTTGTGGAGAGTTGTGTTAACTATGTCGGCGTTGATCTCAATACCGCAAGCAGGCACCTTCTAACCTATGTTTCTGGTCTTTCATCTACCGTTGCGAAAAACATTGTTGAGTACCGTTCAAAGAACGGCGCATTCACCAATCGCGCGGAACTAAAGAAAGTGCCAATGCTTGGCCCCAAGGCCTTTGAGCAATGCGCGGGATTTTTGAAGATCCCAGGCGCTGCAAATCCACTCGACAACTCCGCTGTACATCCCGAGAGTTACGAAATTGTGGAAGCGATGGCTAAGAGTGTGGACTCCACAGTCGACGAACTCATCAGGCAGCCAGAACTGAGAAAGAAGATCAAGGTTAAAGAATTCGTTTCCGAGAAAGCTGGTCAGTACACTATCGACGACATATTGAAGGAACTCGAGAAACCCGGCCGAGATCCCCGCGCCGCTATCGAGGAATTCAGGTTCGCGGAAGGTGTCAGCAAGATGAGCGACCTCAAGCCAGGCATGAAAATCCCCGGCATCATCACAAACATCACCAACTTCGGCGCATTCGTGGATGTTGGAGTGAAGCAGGATGGCCTGGTTCATATTTCGCATCTCGCCAACAAATACGTGAGCGATCCAAATGAAGTTGTAAAGCTTTCTCAGAAAGTAATGGTGACCGTACTCGAGGTTGATGAGCCGAGGAAACGAATTTCACTTTCGATGAAGGATAATTCTCCAAGGCAAACGCAAGACGCGGCAACAGGAAACAATCGCAGTGGAAAAACGATCGCAAAGAAGCAGGAACCACTGAATTCATTCCAGGCAAAGCTGATGGAGTTGAAGAAGAAGTTCAACTAGTTTCTTACTCAGCGTTCAAAATAGGCTATGCTGCCGCCAACCCATTCCTTGTCCTTGTTGTACCTGACGCCAATCATCTTGCCTTTGCTCAGGCGAGCAAGGTTCATTGCAGGTTTTGGTCTTGGTTCGCCATCTTTCCAAAAATAGAAGATGCGGATCTCGCATTTCGCCGGTCCATCTGGCGTGGCAATCACGTCGGCGTAGCTAACTTTTTGTTGCAGTATCCAATTGACAGGATCCTTCACCTTTTCAATTTCCTCCATGGTCACGTCAATCAGCACGCCCTGACCTGCAAATGAAAACAATGGTTTCAGCACGTAGTTTTCAAGATCTGTTGGAGGTTGATGAATCTCATTGAGGAAATATGTCTTTGGCACAAATGGATTCCTCAGGAACGGCATTGTGTATTTGCTGATGCGATAGAACCAATTCGGATGTGGTATCCATTCTACATCCAGATCTTCGAAGAAGATCTTACCCATTTCGATTACCTCGGCTGATTGTTGTTCGAGTTCATCGAAGATCACGCGATTGTAAATTCGCCTGATGGGTTTTAGTGTTCCGTCCTTCTTATAAAATAATTTTCTGCCTTCTCTCGAAATCTCGGTAAGACAAACAACAGGAATTCCTAGTTTATCTGCCGTTGCATAGAAATCGATTCTTGTCTTTTGTTTGTGAGGAAACAATTCAAGAAGAACCACTTCGTCAACAGGAGCATCACCGATTATTATTTCCTTTAATTCTTCTACGTAGGATTCTTTCGTGTAATTGCCGAGGTAGGAGGTAAACCCTTCAGGTATTGAGAAATTATTTCGGTATTCTTCATCAAGCATCGCCTGGTATGCAAATAAAGAAGGGAATCCCTGCATCTCGATGAGTTGAGGTTCATATTCACCATCCTCATTTTTACAAATTCCAAAGTCGAATGCGATGAAGTGTGAATGATTATTTTCATTTGGTGCTCTGAGTTGAGCCGGTATTGCATCTTCCGTGAATTTGTTGAATTTCGGATCGAGTATCGTATCCACAATTCCCTCGCAAGCCTCGATGATCATGTCCTTGAACTTACGCGGAATGAACACAGGTGTTTCTGCAATTCTGAACTCAATCGCGCCAGGATGAGGTGCATCGAGATCATTAAGTAATTTTGAGTACTTCTCCTTAGTGAAGGCGTCGTTAAAATTTTTCCGTACCTGTTCTATCATTAGGTTAAGATAAATAATTAACTAATTGGCCAATGAGCTATTTAGCGAATTTGACCTTGTGCCACCTGAAAAAAAATGGTATTTTTGCCGGATGATTCGGAATGAAAATCCAAATATCCGTATTGCAATCCTCGACCTGAATGAAGGCAAGCCTAACCAGGGAATGCGTTGCATACGCCAGATCATCAGCACCTGGTCCGCCTCGAATGACTGCCCTGTTGAGGTAAGCGAATTTGATGTACGCATTAAGCAGGAACTGCCCGATAATTCTTTCGACATTTACATTTCCAGCGGTGGCCCCGGCGACCCGCTTCAAAGCCGGTTCGAAGACTGGGACATTGCATGGTGTAAATGGGTCAACGAAATCGAACGTTGGAACAACAATCCTTCCAATTCAAATAAGAAGCACGTCTTCTTCATCTGTCATTCCTTCCAGCTTGCAAGCCGTTATTTCAATGCCGGAATTCTCTGCAAGCGACGCTCAACTGCATTCGGAGTATTTCCAGTGCACATGCTCGGAGCAGGAAGACGAGAACCCGTTTTCGCAGGACTCGCCGATCCATTCTACGCTGTTGACAGCCGCGATTATCAATTGATCCAGCCCCGTCACGACATCATCCGGGAAATGGGTGGCAGTATTCTTTGCATCGAAAAGGAACGCCCACACGTTCCCTATGAGCGAGCCGTTATGGGCATCCGCTTCAACGAATTCATGATCGGCACACAATTCCATCCCGAAGCCGACGCCGAAGGCATGTCCGCCCATCTGCAAACTGAAGAAAAAAGAAAAACCGTTATCGAAAGCTACGGCGAAGAGAAACTAAACAGTATGCTCAGCCAACTCAATGACCCCGATAAGATCATGTGGACGCACGAGCGCATCTTACCTAACTTTCTCTGCGAGGCTGTTGGTATTGGGGAAACTGTTTAGGTCTTGGAGTTAGGGTTTAAGGGTTTAAAGGTTTAAGGGTTTAAAGGTTTAAGGGAGGGAACTTGGGTTTGGAGTTTGGAGTTTGAAGTTTGAAGTTTGAGCATGTTGGAGACCACTATAAATTTTTTTCAGCCCTTAAACTTTTAAACCTTTAAACTCTTAAACCTATCTAGTCACTCGCGTACACTTCGGTCCCACCCAGGAAAGTCTTCAATACTTTAATTTCGAGTAGCTCAGTTTCCTTCGTCTTCATGAGATCCTTATCAAGTATTATGAAGTCGGCGAATTTTCCTGGCTCGAGGCTGCCTTTCTCTTTCTCTTCGAAGCTTGCCCTTGCTGCCCAGATTGTCATTCCTCGCAATGCATCCTGTCGTGTGAGTGCATTCTCTGTCTGGTATCCTCTTTCCGGCCAGCCCTTCGCATCCTTTCGTACTACTGCTGCATAGAACGTCTTGAAAGGAGAGATGTCCTCCACCGGAAAATCAGTTCCGAGGGGAATCCAACCATTCTCATCTTTCAATTGTCTGAATGCATATGCACCCTTCTCGCGTTCCTTGCCGAGACGATCACCAGCCCAATACATGTCTGATGTAGCATGTGTCGGTTGTACGGAAGGCACCACGCTGTATTTTCCGAAAAGTTCAAAATCTTCCTGATTGACCACTTGCGCGTGTTCTATTCTCCATCTTCTATCGTTCTTCCCTTTAAGATATTTTCCATAGATGTTGAGGATCGTGCGGTTGCCGCTATCGCCAATGGCATGCGTACACATTTGAAAATTTCTGCCGGCAATCCATTTTGCACGTTCATCGAAATGCGAAGGATCGCTGAGAAGGAATCCATAATGACCTGGCTTGTCACTGTATGGTTCAATCAGGCAGGCACCGCGTGAGCCGAGTGCGCCATCCGCATAGAACTTGAAACCGCGCACGTGCAGCCTGTCAGTCTTGATGATTCCCTGCTTCTCGAGATAAGCGTAGTTCTTTGGCGCATC
>CBINHQ010000038.1:0-11257 GCA_966250475.1 uncultured Chitinophagaceae bacterium | reverse complement strand
GTGGGAATTGTCGGAATTGCT
Organism: uncultured Chitinophagaceae bacterium; assembly: GCA_966250475.1. GTDB lineage: Bacteria > Bacteroidota > Bacteroidia > Chitinophagales > Chitinophagaceae > CBINHQ01. Next base: position 11,236 of record CBINHQ010000038.1, on the reverse strand, counting down.
TCTAATAATAAGGAGTATGTAGACATGGCGCTGTATGGTACGAAGAAGGATGGCAAGTCGGGATTCCTCGCGCAGCTTGACGGATTATTCTCGCCTGATGGTTATTACACCGAGGGGCCGTATTACGTCAGGTATGCAATTCTTCCTTATTATCTTTTTGCCAATTCGCTTCATAACGCAAGGCAAGAACTTAAGATTTTCAGTTATCGCGACAGCATATTGCAAAAAGCGCTACTCGCAGCATTGCAACAGACAAACCTCGATGGAACTTTCTATCCCATCAACGATGCGTTGAAGGAAAAAGACTTCACGAGCTTCGAACTTGTAAATGCGCTGAGCATTGCAAGAAAGGTGTATGGAAAGAATGAAGGCTTCTTACCAGTAGCGCGCAAGCAGGACCAGGTGTTGATGACGAAGGGCGGAATGCTTCTCGCTTCCGAAATGTCAACTGCGAAGAAGGCGGATGATTTTTATCCTTACAAGACCGTCGAGTATAGGGATGGAAAAAATGGCGATGAAGGGGGAATCAGCCTGATACGCGCAGGAAAGAATGATCAGCTCACGACTGTCATCTTCAAGTACACTTCTCACGGGTTATCGCACGGTCATTTCGACAAACTCAATTACAACATCTTCGATAAGGGAAATGAAATAATCACCGACTACGGTTCCGTTCGTTTCATCGGCATCGAGCAGAAGTACGGAGGAAGGTATCTTCCCGAAAACAAATCCTATGCAGCGCAGACTGTCGCTCATAACACGATAGTGGTTGATGAGAAGAGCCATTTCAACGGCAAGGAATCCGAAGGTGAAAAGTATCATTCTGAAAAACTCTTCAGCCATGTGAATGGAAGCAATGTGCAGGTTGTAGCTGCGAAGGAGGAGAATGCTTACAAAGGCGTGAAGATGCAAAGGACAGTTTACACGATTGACCTGCCTGAGGGAAGAAGGATCGTTGCCGACATCTTCAATGTGAACTCGGATGAGCAGCATCAGTATGATCTTCCATTCCATTACAATGGTCATCTCATAAACACGTCATTTAAATATGATGCAAATACTAAGGAGCAGAAACCGCTTGGCAAACGCAACGGCTATCAGTTCCTTTGGAAGGAAGCATCTGCAAGAGTCGCGGATACTGTGGCTCAACTCACCTTGCTCAATGATCGGACGTATTACACGATCAGTTCGATGGTGAACGATTCCGCAACTCTCTTCCTCACTCGCAGCGGGGCAAACGATCCGAATTTCAATCTCAGGCATGAGCCTTCATTCATCGTGAGGAAGAATGGAAAGGATCAGTCATTCCTGAATGTGATCGAGATCCATGGCAAATTCGATCCGGTGAGAGAATTCTCTTCGCATGCATACCCGCAGGTGAGTAAGATGGAAATGTTGAGGAATGATGCGAGCTATTCCATTGCGAGAATAACAATTGGCGGCAAGGAGTTGATCCTTGCGCAAAGCAATAATGATTTCAGTAAGCAATCGGTTCACGAGGCACAGGGCCTTCAATGGCAGGGCCCTTTCCTCGTGCAATACGATGGCCGTAACCTAAAATGAAACCAAAACTAACATGTCAAACCAGGCTAGTATGCAACAGGCAGATTCAGTGAAATGCTTCATCCAAAACCGCGAAGTTCCCTGGGAACAGGTGGGTGAAGGTGTGAAGAGAAAGATCATGGGATACGACGACAGGCTCATGATGGTAAAGGTATCCTTCGCGAAGGGTGGAGTGGGACCGGTGCACCAGCATCCCCATTCCCAGATCACCCACGTGGAGAGCGGAATCTTCGAGATCGAAATTAACGGCGAGAAGAAATTGCTGACTACCGGCGATGCTTTCTACATACCGCCGAATGTGTTGCATGGTGCGGTTTGCATGGAAGAAGGTGTGTTGATTGATGTATTCAGCCCGATGCGCGAAGACTTTGTGCAGCCGGGTGATAAACAGGTGGACTGAAAATTTTCATCCAAACCAATGAAATAACAGAATAAAACTGCTGTATGAAGGTTAAAGGCTTAAGATGGTGGATCATTGGACTGATTGGTGTAGCGACTATCATTAACTATATTGATAGGAGCGCCATCAATATCATGTGGCCATACATCTATAAGGAGTTTGGAATTGCGGAGGCAGACAGCAAAGATGCGCTGGCATTGATCACTACATTCTTCATGGTTGCTTATGCGATTGGGCAGACTGTGACGGGAAAGATGATGGACGCAATTGGAACCCGCCTGGGAATGGTGGTTTCCATTGTAGGCTGGAGCATTTCGATAGCACTTCATGCAGTAGCTAAATCTCTAACTTCGTTCAGCATCTTCAGGGCCATGCTTGGTTTGAGCGAGGCAGGTAACTGGCCTGGCGCAACCAAGAGCAATGCAGAATGGTTTCCTGCAAAGGAACGTGCGATTGCTCAGGGAATTTTCGGTGCGGGCGCTTCACTTGGATCAGTAGTTGCTGCACCTGTAATCGCGGCGTTGTTCTACGCAGTTGGGTGGAAGTTGACCTTCGCACTCATTGCCATTCTCGGAATCGTTTGGATCATTCCCTGGCTCATCATTAATAAGGCTACTCCGGACAAGCATCCCTGGATCACTAAGGAAGAGCAGGATCACATCACCGGAAAAAATAATCTCGAAAATGTAAACTCAGTCAAAGAAAAGGAAGTGCAGGTGTATACCTGGAAGCAATTGCTTCGCTTCAGGGATACATGGGGAATTATCTCATCCAGGTTCTTCATCGATCCCGTTTGGTGGATGTTCGTAACCTGGCTGCCTACATTTCTCTTTGAGCAATACGGATTCAATATTCGCCAGGTGGGCGCGTTCGCGTGGGTGCCATACGTCTTCGCAGCGATTGGTGGAGTGCTTGGCGGATTCTATTCTTCAGGTCTCATCAAGAAAGGAAAGCCTGCGGTGAAGGCAAGGATGAATGCGATAACTGTCGGCTCGGTGATCATGCTGATTTCTCTCGGCGCGATCGCCTTTTATCTCGATGAACTGAAGGATCACGTCTTCATTACGATTGCATTGATCAGCGCAAGCCTGTTCGGGTTCCAATTCCTCATCAATAACCTGCAGACGCTTCCATCGGATTATTTCAATGGAAAGAACGTGGGTTCTGTATCGGGCATGGGAGGAACCGCAGCGGTGGCGGGAACGATCATTCTCACGCTGATGGTGCCGGCGCTTACGAGAACGAGCTATCATACGCTATTTGTGCTGATCGCGCTGATAGTACCTGTGGCGTGGGCCTGCATCCGTTTCATTTCATCAAAACCCAAACACCAGAACTGATAAAATAATCATCTCAATCAAATGCTGCTTGTATGAAAAAACTTCTGTTCATTCTCGCGATGGTTTCTCTTGGATTAGCATCCCGGGCGCAGACCATTTATTACTGGGTTGGAAGCGCGCCTTCCGCGAACCAGAATTTCACAACCGGGTCAAACTGGAATACTTCGATAGATGGAACGGGTAATTCGAGGCCTTCTTCTACAGGGGCTTCCGACATCCTGATCTTCGATGGAACTAATCTCGGCGGCACCACGCCAACTACGGGTCCGGTCACGGTTAACGTGAATGGAAGCATCACCTGCGCGCAAATGAAGTTCGTTAACAATGCGGACATCAGCATCGTTAGGCCTACATCGGGTACCAGCACGGTGACTTTTGCCGGTGAGGTTGATGATGACTTCATTATTGAAGCGGGTTCTTCACTTTCCTTCATTTCTACTATTGGAAGCATCAGAATGAACTTTGGAGCAACCAATACCGGAAGAGTGGAAGGAACGCTGAGGATGTACACAACCTTCCAGGCAAGGTTCGATAATACTACCGGTGGATCTCCGCATATGTTCAGGTTTAAATCTGGTTCGAAGTTCTACACCAACATCACATCATCCTCCTCTTCTTACGCGTTTGGCAGCAGCAGCCAATCGTCTGAGCGTTGGGTATTGTTCGAGACAGGATCCGAAATTTATTATGATGGTGGATTCAGCCCGGTTGGAAACAATTCAACCTTCACAGCGATTGAGATGGAGCCGGGTACGGTTTGGCATCATCGTGCATCTAATCCTACTTCCGGTGCAGGTTCATTCTTCACACGCAGAAGTTTCGGAAGCATCATCGTAGAGAACAATGCCACACTGACTGCAGATGGTCCGATCTATCGCATTGAAGACCTCACCATCGAAGCGGGAAGCACCTTCGAAACCCACTCGAGTGGTCAGACAGTTGTGACCGGTGATGTAGTGGTAGATGGTTTGTTGAACTCCGACCCTTCGAGCTCAAACAAGATTTTGTTTGCAGGGGCAGGTTCGAAATCTGTGACGGGTACTGGGACAATCAGTGTTGGTGGAATCATTGTAGGAGGCAGGGCTCACGTTAATGTACATAAGGATATTACGGTTCATGATGGTGCTGTGGTGTATGGAACGCTAAACATGAACGAATACCAAATGTTGGGCGCTGGCACATTCTCTGCCAGGGCAGCAAATCCCACGGTGGCGGCAACGGTAAACACAACAGATGGTTCGTTTCTCATTACCGGAAATACAACAATTCCGACAAGTGCATTGGGGTACTCGATAACGGGTGCAGGTATTCCCGGGCTCAACACAATGATTGTAGCATTCTCCACTACCGGTGATACAATCTATCTTTCCGCTCCTGCAACGGCTACCGCTTCCGGAGTTTCAGTGAATGTGGTGACGCTCGGTGCAATTCTTGAGAATAATAATGTGAATGGTTACGATCCCGCGACTGGCACAATCGTAGTTTCCGGCACACAGAATTTCGAAGATGGAATCAGCTACATTGTTAATGGCGCCACTTCATGGCCATTCGGTATTTCAACAGGAGATTCACCCACACCAATTAATTCCATGTTCCTGCAGGTAACTGCAGCGGTAACGCTTAACAGGAGCATCTCTCTAAGCGAATCCATTACCATTGGCGGAAAGCTTACCGTTCCAGAGCCTTTGATGCTTCACCTGAAGCCGCTGGCTGCGATCTCAGTAAACAATTACGGAACCGACTACATCGTCACTGGGTATGATGTAGCAACCGGCAACCAGGGAGTGGTGCTGTTGGAAGGCGTGGACATACAATTGATCCTGCCCATTGGTACGGCAAACTATTTTCTACCGCTCACGATCACGACAACCGGAGGGCCTTCAGACTTCAAGATATCGGTATTCGAAGGAATTACTGCGGATGGAACCGTTAATGGAACGCCTCTCACTCCAACCGAGAAGTTAACGGTGATTGATGCGGTTTGGAATGTTTCGCGCCTCAGTGGTTCCGGCTTCGCCACGCTGGGGTTTGGATGGGATGAAGCACTGGAAGGCGCCACATTCGCAACACTTCCAAATTCAGACATCGGACCAATTTCTAATAATGGAACCGCATGGATGCTTCCAACAGGATTTGCCGATAACACAACGAACTCCGGCCAGGGTGACTTCAATTCCTTCCATGCGTTTAGTATTGGAGCGGTTCCGCAAACTGATCCGTTCGTATTCAATCCCATTCCCGACAAGATGTATGGCGATCCGGATTTCAATGGCGGAGCGACTAGCTTGAACACTACTCAGCCGATCGTTTACACCAGCAGCAATCCTGCAGTGGCAACTATCGTAGCTGGCGACATTCACATCACCGGCGCGGGAACTACAGATATTACCGCAACTCAGGCAACGGATGGTGTTTATCCTGCTGTAAGTGTGACACACACGCTCACAGTAGCTAAAGCGCCGCTCACCATCACAGCCGATGATAAACTGAAGTTCGAAGGACTTCCCAATCCCACGCTCACTGCAACGTATGCCGGATTTGTGCTTGGGGAAGATGAGAGCGCATTGCTAACGCCCGCCGTGTTGAGCACAACAGCAACAACCGGCTCAGCGCCTGGCACATATCCCATCACTGTGACTGGGGCTACTTCAGATAATTACGAGATCACATTTGTAGATGGCGTACTGACCGTTCAGGCAAAGCAACCACAGGTCATCACCTTCAATGAAATTCCTGTCAAGACTTATGGCAATGCCGATTTCGCTGCAGGCGCTACAAGTACAAACAACACCATTCCCATCACCTTTTCAAGCAGTAATCCTGGAGTTGCAACGGTTAGCGGCGGCATCATTCACATTGTTGGTGCAGGAACAACCACCATCACTGCATCTCAATCCGGCAACGATGGATATTTCCCCGCAACTGATGTAGCGAGAGAGCTTGTAGTGAACAAGGCAAACCTCACCATTACCGTTCGCGATACCTCGAAGGTTCAAGGCGAGCCGAATCCTCCATTCACAATTACCTATTCAGGATTCGTATTGGGTGAAACTGCAGCCGATCTTAACTCGCCTGTTGTGGTGAGCACAGACGCAAATGAGAATTCAACTCCCGGCGTGTATGCGATCGTGCCAACTGGCGGCGCTACGCAGAACTACGAAGTGACATTCGTAGAAGGAAAACTGACAGTGCTTCCTGCATCGGGAACGGAAGATATCTACTTGAATGCATTCATGAAGAATGGATCGGTGCTTACGGTAAGGGTGTTCTCACCTGCACCTGCATTAGCCGACATTTTACTCTTTGATATGCATGGAAGACTTGTGCTGAAGAAAAATCTCTTCATGCCCGAAGGATTGATCAGCAACGACATCAATGTCGACAGGCTGGCTGCAGGAATTTATGTGATTGCATTGCGCGGTGACGGTGTAAACGTCAGCAAGCAAGTGATACTGGCAAAATAAAAAATATGAAGCGTCTACATTTCATAACAATTCTTCTCCTGGTATGCTGTACCAGTGCAAAAGAAGTATCTGTTGCAAAGAAGCCGCAGGTATTCGTGCTTGATCTTCGGGCGCTGGAAAGGAGCAAGGCCAGGATTCAATCGGACCATCCTTCCGTGAAGGCTGCATTCAAGCAACTTCGGAAAGATGCAGACAAGGCTCTTAAGTTTGGTCCTGTGTCTGTGATGGAGAAGAAGCACATTCCTCCCAGCGGAGATAAGCATGATTACATGAGCCTCGCGCCATACCATTGGCCCGATCCGGAAAAGCCCGATGGCCTTCCGTACATCCGCAAAGATGGTCAGACCAATCCCGAAGTGAAGGAATACAAGGATAAGGAATACATGCCCGAGCTCTGCGATGTGGTACACACCCTCGCGCTTGCGTATTATTTCACAGAAGAGAATCATTACGCGGAACATGCCGCTACTCTGATCAGGACATGGTTTCTCGATACCGCCACGCGCATGAATCCTAATCTGAATTTCGCACAGGCAATAAAGGGGCACAACACCGGTCGCGGCGCAGGACTCATCGACACAAGGCACTTCATTAAAGTAATCGATGCCATTGGACTGTTGCAGAGTTCGAAATACTGGAAGAAGAATGATCAGGAGGGAATGAAGAAATGGTTTGGTGAATTCCTTCATTGGATGGAAACGAGTCCGAATGGAAGGCACGAGATGGCGACCAAGAACAATCATGGTGCATGGTATGATGCGCAGCGACTCTCAATGGCGTTGTTCATCGGCGATAAGAATCATGCAAAGAATATAGTTAAGAGCGCACAGTCACGTCTAGATGAACAAATGAATGCGGATGGATTCTTTCCGAAGGAACTGGAGAGGACAATTTCCCTTCACTACTCGGTGTTTGTGATGAATGCCTTCTTTCACATCGCCCAGATGTCGGAGGATGTAGGCATCGACCTATGGTCGTACAAGACACCATCGGGAAAATCTCTGAAGATGGCATTTGAAACACTGCGTCCCTTCCTCGTACAGGAGAAGGAATGGACGGGGGCACAGATAAAGCCATTCAATTTTGAAAACAGTCACATGTTGCTGCTCGAAGGTGAGAAGCAATACGGCTGCAGGAATTGCCGCGAAGCGATCAGACTGCAATCGGGAGAAAAATCAGAGCGTTCAATTTATAATTTATTATACCAGGGAACCAGCCAACTTTAAAACTGCTATTATGAAAAAAATAATCTTCATGTGTTGTGCATTGCTGTGCTTCGGTTTCGCAGCAATGGCGCAAACGAAAACGATCACAGGTAAGGTTACCAACCTGCTGACCGGAGAGGCAATGCAGGGAGTGAACATTCTCGCCGACAAACAGAAGGGCGGAGTGGTTACGGATGCCGAGGGTAACTACTCGATTAAAGTAACCGGGAAGTCATCCACGCTCGTTTTTTCCTATGTGGGGTTCTCCACGCAGACAGTGATCATCGGCGACAAGACTTCGATCGATGTGAAACTTGCTCCCGCTCCGGAGGATATGGAAGAGGTTGTGGTGATCGGTTATGGATCGCAGAAGAAATCGCACCTTACCGGCGCTGTGTCGAAGTACAAGAATGAGCGACTCGATGAGACGCCCGTTTCCCGCGTTGATCAGGCGCTGCAGGGAAAGATCGCGGGTGTGCAGATTCAAAATATTAATTCTGAGGCAGGCTCCGATCCCAGGATCAGGGTGCGCGGCATCAGCTCAATTAATGCCGGCGCGGATCCGCTGGTGGTTGTGGATGGTCACCCCGTTCCGGACGGACTTTCATTTGTGAACGCTGCTGACGTTGAGTCGGTGGAAGTATTGAAGGATGCGGCTTCCGCAGCGATCTACGGCTCTCGCGGCGCTAGCGGTGTAATCCTCATTACTACCAAAAGCGGTAAGGCAGAAAAAACAAAGTACAGTGTGAAATTCTCAACAGGTGCAAAAACTCAATACGAGCTCTACCCAATGATGAGCACCACAGAATACACAAACATGTTGTTCTATGAGGCATCGCTCAAAGCTAAAGATCCGAGCATTCCTCCTCCGACAGGATCTCAAATTATCGCGAACAACGAGCGCGCGGCATACATTGTGGAGAATACCATTCGCGGCGGGCAAGGAACAGACTGGCAGCGCGAAGCATTGAGAAACGCAACAGTGAGAAATCTTCAATTGAATATTTCTGGTGGCAGCAGGACATTGCGCTATTATGTATCAGGTGCGTATCAGAAGGATCAGGGTATGATGTACCACAGCGAATATGACAGGTTCAACATTCGCACGAAACTCGATGCACAACTTGGCAAGAGAATTAAGATTAGCTTCAATCTCAATCCATCGTACATCAAGCGTGAGCGTCCATCGGTGAACTTCATCGACTTCGTGAGGTTCCAATCGTTCCTCCCTGTGTACCACGACGAGGTGACTGCAGCATTTGTGAACCAGGACCCTCTTTGGGCGCACATCAAGCCAGGCGATTTTGCCCAGGCTCGTCACTTCAATGCAAGACAGTACAGCGGTATGATGCCCGACGGCTCAATGTATTCAAGCACCTCAGCGCTCAGCCCATTCAACACCGCTAACAATACTCCAAAGTCAGTGATGGAAACTAGAAGCATCCACTCTCATGATTACAGAGTAATGACTTCAGGCGACGTCACTGTGAACATTCTCCCGGGACTAGACTTCAAGACCCTTGCGAGTGTGTACGCAACCTATAGCAATTCAGTTGACTTCGCGAAAAGGGGATCGAACAGGGAAGGTGATGTGAACCGCGGCGTGTACAGAAACAGGTTATTCATTGATCTTCTTTCTGAAAACACATTGAATTATACCAGGGACTTTGGCGATCACTCCTTCAATGTGCTTGCAGGTTACACAGCACAGCGGACAAACATTCAGGAAGATCAGGCTGTTGGTCTCGACTTTCCCAGTGATAACATCACTACATTGAACACGGCTTTGCAGATCGATCAGGAGAATACGTGGAATATCAAGAACAGAATCGGTCTCCTTTCATACCTCGGAAGAATTGTTTACAGCTATAAAGACAAGTATCTCTTCTCTGCTTCCTATCGTGCTGATGGAAGTTCTTACTTCGCACCGGGAAACAAGTGGGGTTCGTTCCCATCGGTTTCTATCGGTTGGGTAGCATCACAGGAAAAATTCATGGAGAAGGTTGACTGGATCAGCAACCTGAAGCTGAGAGGAAGCTATGGTGTGACCGGTAACAACAGGATTGTTGACTTCGCCTTCGTTGACCTGCTCTATGCTGCGAACTATCCACTAGGAGGACAGAATGGTAATGCGAACCTCGGTCAGGTGCCTTCGAGAGACATCCTCTCCAATCCAGAGATCACCTGGGAACGTACATTCCAGTACAACGGTGGTATCGACATTTCGCTCTTCAGGAGCGCGGTTAACCTGAGTGTGGATGTATACCAGTCTAAGACCGATCAGCTTCTTCTTCAGCAATCGGCAATGGGATTCACTGGTGCGCCGAAGGCCTGGAACAATATCGGAAGAGTTCAGAATAATGGAGTGGAAGTGGAAATCACTACCAACAACATTCGCAAGAGAAATTTCAAATGGACTACTTCTGCTAATCTTTCAGCCAATCGAAATAAGATTCTCGAACTCGGTGAAGAAGCATTCCTCTCCAACTTCGGAGAGCGTACTGAGGTTTACATCAACCGTGTGGGTGAATCACTGGTGCAGTTCTATGGTTACAAGACTGACGGTGTATGGCTTTCGCAGGAACAAATTGATGAAGCTCGCAACGCGGGTCTCTCAAGCGCACTCAGCAATGTGTTCGTTCCGGGTGGGTTGAAACTGGTTGACATCAACGGAGATAATGTTATCGATGCTGACGACCGCACAGTGATTGGTTCTCCTTATCCCAATTTCACATGGGGTATCACCAACAACATCACCTATGGACAATTCGACCTGAGCTTCATGTTCCAGGGTGTACAGGGTGGCCAGTTGATCAATGGTGATGCTAATTACAACGAAACAAAACGATACAACAAGAACTATAACTCGAACCGCTGGGTAAGCCCGATGTTCCCTGGTGATGGAAAGACGCCATATTCAACTGTGGGTTACAATTGGATGCTTACGGATTACGTGGTTGAGGATGCATCATATGTTGCGCTGCGCGAGGTGATCGTGGGATATACTCTCCCAGTGAAGGCAACGAAGTCGCTTGGGCTTGGCTCGGCAAGGGTGTACTTCTCCGGACAGAACCTGTTCTTCTCTACCGCTGCAGGCTATCGCGGTATCAATGTGGAAGCCAGAATGGGGTCGGGAGCATACAACACTCCGCTGATTGATGGCTACCAGCGCGGAAGCTTCCCAATGCCTAAGACCTTCATTTTCGGTATCGATGTTAATTTCTAACGATTCAAAAAGAAAAATATGAAACGCATATTTCTCAT
>CBINHQ010000037.1:0-11265 GCA_966250475.1 uncultured Chitinophagaceae bacterium | reverse complement strand
AATAATTCCTTCTTAATAGATGAGAAACTTGGTCAGTTGGTTACAATAAGGAATCCATCCAGGCAAATTAATTAGCATGACTGAGCCCTGCATTGCTTCCATTAACGACGCTGAGCTCTATTGCCTGAACATTCAGCACGCATACTATTAAATTGCCGGCGTATGATTGTTGCTGCTAAAACCAGCATTTTTGACATCTTGAACTGTGGATTGAATTAAACAGCATGTCCCAATTAGATATTTAATCCGCCGACAAATTAGTTAATTGCAGAAATTCGCGTTGCAATTGAAGAATCATGCGTAAGCTGTCAAACAAAGAATTGAACCGCAAATCAGTCGAGGAATTTCAAAAAGCCGAGAAGTTTCCGGTGATAGCGGTGTTGGAGAATATTCGCAGCGCATACAATGTCGGCAGCGTGTTTCGCACAGCCGATGCCTTCCTGATTGAAGCCATCTACATCGTGGGTTACTCTGCATTTCCTCCACACAAGGAGATTAAGAAGACAGCCCTAGGCGCAGAGGAAACAGTTGCCTGGAAACATTTCAAGAAAACGGAAGAGGCCATCGCCGATCTCCGCGAACAAGGCTATCGCATCTATGCTGTGGAGCAGGCTGAGAACAGCATTCAACTAAATCAACTGAATCTGCAGCCTAATGAACCCATCGCCGTGATCTTCGGAAATGAAGTCTCCGGCGTGGAGCAATCCACCATTCACCTCTCCGACGGCTGTATCGAGATACCACAACTCGGCATGAAACATTCACTCAATATTGCTACCGCCGCCGGAGTGGTACTGTGGGAACTCATTCGCCACAAATTGGACAATTAACTAATTAATTAATTAGCTAATTAGTTAATTAGCTAATTGCAGAGCTACTTAAGGTTAACGATCTTCTTGTCCTTCGGATACTTGACAGAGTATGTAAACCTCAACTTCTTGCTTTCTCCAGGCCTGAGATCAACGCGCCATGTGAGCACGCCTGTTTCCTCATTGACCATTGCGTCGCCATCATCTTCGAGTTTCACTTCCACTTCCTTGATCGTGCTTAAGGGGAACTGATCCTTCAACAGCATGCTCACATCGCTAACCTTGTTGTTCTTCACGATTATCTCATAGGTAAACACCTGCTTGTTTGAACCTCCGGATGATTTAAGACTGCTCTTCTCTTTTACGAGACTGCGCTTCACCGCAAGTCGTTTGTCTTTTCCAAGTGAAAGATGCAGCGTGTCGATCGTAGTGCGTGGATCGATGAAGGTCTTTCCAACATAGGTTTCATCCATCACGATGTTCGCGTCTCCCGGCAGCAGGTCGAGGCTCTGCCATTCCGCAACTTCAGCGAGAAGGTAGGCATCACGATCGATGCGCGGCACCGCATAATTCTTCAGAATGCAGGAGACTTCCTCATTCTTGATCGTCACCGCATGCAATTCCCCATTGCTGGCAATGTCGTAAGGCAGTGCGATTTCGAAGTTGGTATTCAACTGACCCTCGCTAAGAGTAGTGTATTGCTGAAGCGTGCTCGGATCGATCTCATCACTCGCGCTCTTCACCTGGAATTCATTGGCTCCTCCTGCGACGACTACCTCCTTCAACTGCTCGTCGCGGAAAGATTGAATGCTGTTACGCCTCGCATTGCCTGCAGCAGCCCTCCTGTCGAGATCGGTATAGATGCCGGGCACATAGAGCTGAAGATGCCATGCTGTGAGCACAGGCGCCGTCACACCAAATGTGGGCGTGCCCGTGCTAAGCGTGAGCTTTGCCTTTTTCCAGTCGATGCCCGATGACTGCATTACCGATGCTTTGTAGACAAGTTTCACCTTGTTGGTCTTCGAATTCACACGCAGATCATACATCGGCGTCCAGCCCGCATTGTTGGTGTAATAGGAAAGCGAAACCGGAATTTCCTCCGCCTGTTTGCTCATCACCTGTAGAATGAGGCGACCGTATGGAGCTTCACTCTTCACCGAATTCTGAGCTATCGCTTCATTCAGCCTGATGGAAAGTTGCGAAATGCCTTTCTGGAGTTCAGCCATTTCCAATTCGTAATTGTAGATGTCAGTCTTCGAGCGCTCAATGCGAGCATTGTAAAATTCAATCAGCCGCACGAGCTCCGCGCTGCTCACGGGCTTATCTCCTTTCGAGCCCACCATTCCCTCGATGAGCAAGCCGGTCTTCAATAATTTCTCCTTCTCAATGGCGATGTTGTTTCCAATGCGACCCACTTGCTTCTTCAGCAATTCAATGCTGTCGGATAACCTTATTACTTCCCGACTCTTTACCGGAGCGGGAGTTGATGGATAATAGACTTCATATCGGTGCGAAAGCAAGGCCACGCTTTCAGGGCAACTGATCTGTAGACTGTTCACATCCAGATTCGTGCTGAGCTTGTTGATCACAACATATTTCGTGGAAGGCGATACTCTCGTTTTTCCTTCGTGTGTGAGTTCGGCTCCATAACCGAAATAGACGGTAGCGGATTGGAGTGTGGCATCCATGCGCACGGTATCCTGGGCATAAGTGCAGAGAGATGCAATGCCGAGAATGGAGGTCAGAAAAATTTTCATCATGACAAATATTTTCCAACCCGATGCATGGACTACAGCGGTTACACACGAGAAAAAAATTCCAGGAATATGATTTAGAAGGAAAAGGTGAAGTTCTCCACAATTTTAACAAAACGCTCACTTGCGATTTTTCAATAGGAGACAAAGCGGCTATTTTTGCCGGCTACGAACCTTCAAATTGTAAATGGGAAAATCGACCGCTTCTGAGACTCCAATGATGCAGCAGCACCGGGCCATCAAACAAAAATACCCGGATGCAATTCTGCTGTTCAGAGTCGGGGATTTCTACGAGACCTTCGGACAGGACGCCGTGATTGCATCGCAGGTGCTCGGCATCACCCTCACCAAACGCAACAACGGTTCTGCAGCCAGCGCGGAACTCGCGGGGTTTCCCCACCATGCACTCGATACTTATCTCCACAAACTGGTGAAGGCCGGTTACCGCGTGGCCATTTGCGATCAGCTTGAAGATCCGAAGCAGGCGAAGGGAATCGTGAAGAGAGGGGTAACGGAAATGGTCACACCCGGTACTACCGTCAACGATAAGATACTTGAACATCACAGCAATAATTTTCTAGCTGGTATACATTTCGCCGATAACGATCAATACGGTCTCGCGTTTCTCGATATCTCCACAGGAGAATTTCTCATTGCTGAAGGCGATCGTGAATACGCCGACAAACTACTTCAAAGCTTCAAGCCTTCGGAAGTAATCTTCCAAAGGCACAAGCAGAAAAGCTTCAAAGAATTTTTTGGCGGCAAGGTCTACACCTACACACTCGATGAATGGATCTTCGACGCCAACTATGCGATGGAGACATTGCTCCGCCATTTCCAGACCCATTCGCTGAAAGGCTTCGGCGTGGAATCGCTCAGGAACGGACTCACCGCTGCAGGCGCATTAATCCATTACCTGAAGGATACCGAACATCCAAACCTGCAGCACATCACGGCCATCCAGCGCATCGACCGCGAAGATTTCCTCTGGATGGATCGCTTCACCATTCGCAATCTCGAACTGGTTCCGGGTATGATCGAGGGCAATCATACCCTCCTCGGAGTGCTCGACAATACCGTTTCTCCCATGGGTGCGAGACTTCTGAAACGATGGATCATCTTTCCGCTGAAGAACGCACAAAGAATCAACGAACGACTCTCGCTCGTTGAATTCTTCATCAAAGAAACCGACCTGCGCAACCGCATCTCGCAATCCATTAAACATTGTGGCGATGTAGAGAGACTCATTTCCAAAATACCACTGCGGAAGATCAATCCAAGAGAAGTTCTTCAACTCGCGAAGGGACTCCGACAGGTAGAGATCATCAAGCAGCTTTGCGCGGAATCCGACAATGAATATTTGAAACGACTGGGTGATGCATTGAATCCCTGTCCCTATATCGAAGAAAAGATCACGCGTGAGATAGTGGAGAATCCTCCCACGCTTGCAGCAAAGGGCGGAATGATCAATTCAAATGTGAGCGAGGAACTGGATGAACTTCGAAAGATCTCGCAGCATGGAAAGGAATACCTTTCGCAACTGCAAGTGCGCGAAGCAGGCATCACGGGTATCTCTTCTCTCAAGATCGGTTTCAACAACGTTTTCGGCTACTACCTCGAAGTAACCAACTCGCACAAAGACAAAGTGCCCGCCAACTGGCTTCGAAAGCAAACGCTCACGAACGCCGAGCGATACATCACCCCCGAGCTAAAAGATTATGAAGAGAAGATAACCGGCGCAGAAGAAAAGATCCTTCAACTCGAAACACAACTCTACGATGCGCTGATCAACGAGATCTCCGACTACCTCGCTCCCGTGCAGAACAACGGCAACATTCTCGCCGTACTCGACTGCCTCACCTGCTTTGCAAATAACGCACTGCAATATCAATACAAGCGGCCCGTCATTCACGACGAGCCCGAAATGCGCATCCGCGAAGGACGCCATCCCGTGATCGAATGCAACCTTCCCGCAGGCGAATCCTTCATCAGCAACGATCTTGTGCTCAACAAGACCGATCAGCAGATCATCATTCTCACCGGCCCCAACATGAGTGGTAAGAGCGCGCTGCTTCGTCAGACCGCTCTCATCACCCTGATGGCGCACATCGGCAGCTTTGTGCCCGCAACCGAAGCAACCATTCCTCTAACTGACAAAATCTTCACCCGCGTAGGCGCCTCCGACAATCTCAGCGGCGGCGAATCAACCTTCATGGTGGAGATGAATGAGACGGCAAGCATCATCAACAACATCACGCCTAATAGTCTCATCCTTCTCGATGAGATTGGTCGCGGTACCTCTACCTACGATGGTATCTCCATCGCTTGGAGCATTGCTGAATACCTCCACCAATCGCCACATCAACCGCTCACGCTCTTTGCCACTCACTATCATGAGCTGAACGATTTGCAGGAACGCCTCACTCGCGTGAAGAATTTTCATATCAGCAATAAAGAAGTCGCGAACAAAATCATCTTCCTTCGCAAACTGGTACCCGGCGGAAGCACACACAGTTTCGGTATTCACGTGGCGCGAATGGCTGGCATGCCACCTGCACTCATCGCGCGGGCAAACGAAGTACTCAGCCAACTCGAATCCAAACACGTAGATGGCACGCCATTGCAGGAGGATAAAAAACTCGGCAGCCGCATCAAATCCATTCCTGCCTCAGAAGTGCAACTCTCCATTTTCGATGCGCACAGCGAGACCTTCCAGGAAATCAGGAAGCTTCTTGAAGAAACGGATATTAACAGGTTGACACCGGTGGAGGCGTTGTTGAAGTTGCAGGAGATTAAGAGCAGGATTAGTTAACCGATTTTCGTTGACAAGCTTGCCCTGACGAAAGTCAGGGTTAACCGTTTCATCGATGAGGGCCTGCCCTGATGAAAATCGGGGACGAGGGTCTTGGGATTAAAAAGTTAACAGGATTTTATGATGTCCTTTTGATTGGACCATGGGACGCAGATTTGTTATGATTGCTTATGATTTTTTATGATAGTGACTTATTTTTTCAGGCGCTATCTGCGTCTATCATAAGCAATCATATAGAATCCGCGTTCGATGGTCCTGCAATAGCGAGGTTTGTAGTTTGGGGTTTGATGTTTGTTTAAGAGTTTAAAAGTTTAATAGGGTTCTTGAAATAGAAGTCCCTCATCCCCGATTTTCATCGGGGCAGGCTCTCATCTCTCATCTCCCAACTCTCATCCCCGATTTTCATCGGGGCAGGCTCTCATCTCTCCAGAGCTTACAGATAACTCACCCACCACTTCCTATTCCTCTCCTTAAACTTCTCATACCTCCTGCACACCGGATATAGCAACAACACCGTCCCGATCCAGACCGCATACACTACACCCAGGCCGAAGCCGAAATCGGGTGGCCGAAACAGGAACGGCGAGTTGGGATCGATGATCTCTGCCGTTGTTCTTCCATCAAGGAAGAATGCAATAACGCAAAAGAGATGTATCAGGTAGAAATGTATAATGTAATAAAAGAACGGCACACGTCCGAAGGTGCGGAAGAAACTCGCAACCTTTGTTATCCTGATATTTTCCATCAACGCGAGAAGAATGATAGCAGGACCGATCGTCATGCAGAGAAACATCAGCGAAGGCGGATACTTGGTCACGTTAAGAAACGAAAGGAAGGTATACTCCGCTCCCCTTTCCTGGCTGCCCCACTGTACAGGATCGCCGTAGGCATTTAGAAATCTCAGCGCAATGAACAGCAACACCAAGCCGATGCCAAGCCTTAAGAGTATCTTCTTTCTCAAATCAGGTGAGAAGCCCGACCTGAACCATGTTCCGAAGCAATAGCCCAACGCCATCACGCCACTCCAGGGAAGGAAGGCATACACGAATAGCAATCCCCTGTTTTCTCCGTACGGCACAAAATAGAATTGGGCCATGTGCAATATGTTCCAAAGCCATCCCACCTGACCGTTCCTGTCAGCCTCAGGATAATCGAGCAGGTTATGACCAAGAACCATAATTAACCCATAAATGAGTATAACCTTAAATGAAAATCTCACCAGCAGTCCGAGTATGATCATACTCATTCCGATAGCCCAGATCACCTGCAACACTAGCACATGGTAGAGCGGATCGAACGTTATCCCGAGAGTAACGATCGCAACTTCCACAAACACCAGCCAGATGCCTCGTGTGAGAAGGAACCGGCTCAACTCCTGTTTCGACTTTCGCTGCCCCATCAGGAAGCCAGATGTCCCCGCAAGGAAAACAAACACCGGCGCGCAATAATGCGTGATCCATCTCGTGAAAAACAGCAATGGCGTGGTAGTGGCCATGTTCGTCGGCGAATCGAGCCAGGCCTCTGAGTGAAAGTAGTCGCGCACATGGTCGAGCGCCATTATCACCATTACGATGCCGCGAAGGATATCGATGGACTGAATCCGTTGCCGGGAAGTTGACAGTTCTGTCATAAAACAGTTTAAGGAATTAAAGTAGACAAATTCCGCCATCCCCACAATCACCACTTTGTGTGATGGCAAGGGAAATTGATGGGCACTCGCCGTGCTGGGATGAGATTAACAGAATTCATCGCCAGATGGGATTTTGCTGAATGGAAAAAAGACTTATTTTTACTTCAAATCACGCAACCATGCAATTGCTCAAACTGACTGCTTTGACCTCACTCCTGATTTCCCTTGCCATTGGCTTCTCCTCTTGCGAGAAGGAAGAAGAAAAGGAGAAGGTTCACCTCTATGTGAAATCAGACATCCCGATGACGGGCGCCCAGTCCGTTCCCGCTTCTGTTTCTCCCGGCCTTGGCACACTGAATGTATCATACAGCAAATCCGCGAAGATTCTGGTGTATGATTTCAACTGGACAGGCTTGAAGGATACCATCACCGGCATCTCAATTCATGGCCCGGCACCCACCGGCTATGCCAGCCCCACTATCAAGCAAAATCTTCCTGGCTTTTCATCAAACCTGAAAAACAACCAGGCCAGCTATCCCTACCAGGCAGGCAGCTACAGCGGCACCCTGCTTGTGGATGATGTGAACGTGAGAGAACAGGAACTGCTGAATCACCTTTATTACCTCAGCATTCGCACGAAGGCGCATCCAACTGGTGAGATCAGGGGACAAATAAGATTCCAGTAAATTCTTGATAAAGAATATAAATTACTAACAAAGGCCGGTCATAAAGACCGGCTTTTTATTTCGCATCAAACCAAAGCGGCTTCGCATCGTTCCAGTCGCCATTGTAATTGATGAACAACTCCTCGCCCGCCTTGATGAATCGAACAGTGCGGATGATTATCCTGTCATCCTCAAAATCCATTTCGTACTCACAATTCGATTTGTAAGAATGATTGTAGATGGGAACATAGCCCATTGCCATGCAGCATTGGTCTTTGTTCGCTCCCCATTCGAAGATGTAATCATGCAGCCTCGTCTTATCGAGCAGTTTCCTCTCTTCACCCGACATTACGATCACAGGCGAGATTTCAATTACCATGTCAGCATCGATATCATCCGAGGTGAATACACCATAACCCATATCCTCAGTGAGAGCCGTAAATATTCCAGGGTAGAGCATTATTCTAAGATATTTTCTTCTCTTGTTTCAATCATTTTATTTCAATCCGGAAATTACTGCTTTTGAGTACTTAAATATTTGGCATGGCGCAAGAGTTGGAGCAACATAGCATCGCCTCGCAGTTTGAGTCATTGATAGAAACAGGAGACAGCCTGGCCATCCGGGATTTCCTGAATCATCAAAACATCAGTGACGTGGCCGAACTGATCTATGAGTTTCCCGATCACGAGACGAACATCATCGCCAACATGTCAATCCACCGCGCGGCGAGCGTGTTCAAGATCCTCGACCTCTCCAACCAAAAGAACATCATTCAAAATCTTCCTCCGAATACGACTGCCTCACTGCTCAATGAACTCCCTGCGGATGACCGAACCGATTTCCTCGAGGAGCTCGACAGCAACGCCGTGCGGGAACTCATCAAGCTGCTGAATCCCGACGAACGAAAGATCACGCTTTCGCTGCTAGGTTATCCCGACAACAGCATCGGAAGGCTCATGACACCCGACTATGTGTACGTGTATCCCTGGAACACTATCGAGGAAGTGTTTGCCACCATTCGCAAATATGGAAAGGATAGTGAGACGATCAATGTGATCTACGTGATCAACGAGCATGGCGAGTTGCTTGACGACATCCGTATCCGCGATTTCATCTTAAATCCACCGCAGAAGAAGGTTTCAGAGCTGATGGACTCCCGCGTGTTTTCTCTCAAGGCTTACGACGACCAGGAAGTGGCATCGGAAGCATTCAAGATGAATAACAGGGATGCGCTGCCGGTGGTGAGCAACAACAACAAGCTTCTTGGAATTGTCACGATCGACGACGTACTCTGGATCGCGGGTGAAGAGTTTGGAGAAGACATGCAGAAGATCGGTGGTACAGCAGCACTTGAAGAGCCATACATCGCCATTCCGCTCTTTAGGCTCTACCGAAAGCGAATCATCTGGCTGATCATATTATTTTTTGGCGAACTGATGACCATCGCAGCCATGCAGCAATTTCAAAATGAGATTGCCAAGGTCGTGATCCTCGCCACGTTCATCCCCCTTATCATCTCGAGCGGAGGAAACAGCGGTTCGCAGGCATCCACACTCATCATCCAGGCCATGGCCTTGGGAGAAGTCACCATTTCCGACTGGTGGCGGATCATGCGAAGGGAATTGGTATCCGGACTCATACTCGGAGTCACCATCTGCCTGATGGGAATTTCCGTCATCACCACCTGGCATATCGTTTCACCCGAAGCTTTCGGAGAACATTATCTCCGCATCGCGCTGACGGTTGGCTTCTCTCTGCTTGGAATAGTGCTATGGGGATCCCTTGTCGGGTCCATGCTCCCACTCCTCATGAAACGGCTGGGCGCCGACCCTGCCGCCTCGTCCACCCCCTTCGTGGCTACCCTCGTTGACGTGACCGGGCTGATCATCTATTTTTCCGTTGCATATATTTTCCTCAGCGGCAGCCTGCTTTGACGTGCCTGATTGCAGCAAGTCAATTTGTGAAGGATTAAACGCCCCCGGGTTAGCTTTGCCGGAGCGAATAGTCTATTTTCGCTTCCTAAACACATACAATGAAACGGACCCTATTGCCACTCACCCTCGTAGTAATCCTCGCCTCATGCACCCATATTGTTGCGAAGAATTACCCCGGCGTAAAACAAGACAAACTGCCTGCTGCATGGGCGGGAACCTATACGCTCAAGTTTCCATCCTTTCTTGGAATGCTGATGGAGACTGCGAACGATACTTCCACAGTAATCATTGACCGCGACAAGATCACCTGGATAACAGAAAAGGACGCAAATGTCTATTCTCTATCCGATTCACTTCGCTATACTCTATTGGGAAAGGATGCCTTCATCTGCCTGCACAACAGCCACGACCAATACACCATATTTAAAGTGAAGAAATCCGAAGAAGGTCTCGACCTCTTTGGACTCACCGCAGATGACGGAGTGGAAATTGAAAAGCTGAAGCCTTATTTCAACAACATTACAGAGCCGCTTGAAGAAGATGATGAGGATATGGGCATCAAGCTCTATGAGGTAAATATTGATGATAAGAAACTGGAAGCGTATTACCAGTCAGGAATACCTTCAAGCGATCCGATTAAGCTGATAAGGAAATAATGTATTGCAGCCAGGGAAACCGGAGTACAAGTAGCTGTAATTCTTATACTTCATATCCGTAAATCCATTAATTTACCGAAATTCGTAAAGTATGCAACCGGTCAAACGTTTGCATGTTATAGAAATATTAGTTTTGCCGCAATAAAACAAACTACCATGTGTGGAATCGTTGGTTATACCGGCCCCAGGGAAGCATATCCCATTATAATTAAAGGATTGAAACGACTAGAATACCGTGGCTATGACAGCACGGGTGTCGCTCTCCAGAATGGAGGAGTCAAAGTTTATAAGAAGAAGGGAAAGGTATCGGAGTTGGAAGATACAGTAGTGGGAAAAAATCTCCATGCTAATGCAGGTATTGGTCACACGCGTTGGGCCACGCACGGCGAACCGAGTGATCGCAACGCGCATCCTCATCAATCAGCCAGCGGTAAACTCGCGATGATACACAACGGCATCATCGAGAATTACGCGCAACTCAGGAACGAACTCATCAAGAAAGGATACAGTTTTCAGAGTGATACAGACACGGAAGTATTACTTAACTTCATCGAAGAGATCAAGACAAATAACAATTGCTCACTCGAGGAAGCGGTACGCGTGGCGCTCAAGAGAGTCGTAGGCGCATACGTTATTTTATTGCTCGATGCTGATAATCCTGAAACAATCATCGCCGCACGAAAAGGAAGTCCGCTTGTGATTGGCATTGGCAAGGGAGAACACTTCCTCGGTTCCGACGCATCGCCCATGCTTGAGTACACTAAGGAAGTAGTTTACGTGAACGACTATGAACTTGCGATCATCAAGCCCGATGAACTCATTCTGAAAAATCTCGGTAACGAGAAGCTCACTCCCTATGTGCAGAAGCTCGACCTTGAGCTGGCGGCGATTGAGAAGGGAGGATACGATCATTTCATGCTGAAGGAAATCTTCGAACAGCCGCAAAAAATTTATGATTGCCTGCGCGGACGTCTCGATGCAGCGGGAGGAACGATCACCATGAG
>CBINHQ010000036.1:0-11332 GCA_966250475.1 uncultured Chitinophagaceae bacterium | reverse complement strand
ATTTCAGGGAAAGACTGAAAAATTAGCGAAGGGAAGTGTTGTTTTGAGTAGGTGAGGTTAATTTGCTAATTAGTTAATTATAAAAAAGCCGATTCCCTCGAAGCGGCTCCCTTTTATCTTAATTCCTTACAGCACCAGTATCGTCTTCGCGTCTATCTTCTTCTCATGATTCACCAGCACCACCCTGTACATTCCTGAATTGAGTGTAGCAGGAATTGTGATGGTTTGGTCGATGTAGTTAGCCTGGATGTTCAGGTTCTTCTGCATCACCAATGATCCTGCACTGTTGTAGAGCAGGATGCCGTAATAGCCCGGAGTCACATCATTCTTCGTCACCTTCACCTGTCCGCCTCTCGGAGAAGGCACAGGATGAATATTGAATCCGGTTGCTACACTGGATGTAGTGAACGACTGCTGCAAACCATAGCTGGTCTCGCCAGTGTTTGTTGCAAAGGCCTTGTAGTAGTAAGTCGTGTTTGGCGCGAGTCCTGCAAGGTCGTAGTTGAATGATGCATTCTCGATAATCGCTCCTGCGCTCACCATTGTACCCGTGCCATTCGCGAAATTATTAACCGTGCTGTACTCGAATCCGTAGTCCATAGTCTGAGAACAACCTGCATCACCCACAGCGCCTTCAAGACGTGCAGAAGATGTAGTGACCATCGTCGCCGCATTCGTCGTTACTTCCGGACCAGTATGAATTCCGCTGCCGCTTGCAGCAACTGTGATTGCTGTTGCGCCGCCGCCGCTCACCGGAATGTTTCCGTCATAGTTCATCGGGTTGACCACAGGCATGAACTTCACGAATACTTCCTGCGAATAGTTTCCACCTCCTTGTGTCAACGTCAGGCTTGCAGTATATGTGCCACCTGCTGTTGGTGAGAATGTGTACCCATTCAGCGGACCAACTGTAATGTCAGCATTCGTGAGATTGCTTCCGTTAATGGTAAATGAATTCGGACCAGCAGTCTCTCCCGTACAAACAGCTCCGAATGCAGCAAGCGGAGTTGCAGTCAATGTAACAGGAGGTGCAGTGGTGGTGAATGATTGCTCTGTTCCATATACAGTGCCGGATCCATTCACCGCATAAGCCTTGTAATAATATGTAGTGCTTGGCGCGAGACCGCTGAGATCAACGGTATAGTTTCCGCTGCCATCGATATTCGAGCTCGTCACCTGCGTGCCATTGGTAAAGCCGCTTGTGGTGCTGTACTCCGCTCCATATTGGGTAGCGGGATCGCAACCTGCACCAATCGTTCCTGCAACCGTGGCGCTGTTTTGCGTGATAGCGCTTGCGGAACCCGTAGTAACAGTCATCGCCGTACTCACACCCGATCCTGTTACAGGCACATTCACCGGAGTGATAAGACCACCACCATCAATCACGATGTCGCCGTCGTAAGATTGAACCGCAACCGGACTGAACTGCACATAGATGGTAGTGCTGTAACTTCCGCCTGCTTGCGTGAGCGTGAGTGTGCTTGTGTACGGACCACCCGCGCTTTCAGAATATGCAAATCCATTCAGCGCCGCAATTGTGATGTCGGCTGTTGTGAGATTCGATCCGTTTATCACAAATGAATTCGTTCCAGTCACAACAGTACCAACGCATACGTTTCCAAACGAAGTCAACGGTGTAGTCGTAATCGTAGGCAACACGCTTGGAAGTGTTGTCACGGTAATCTCGTTTGAATTATCAGACTGTCCACCTGCATTCTCCGCGCGAACTACATAGAAGTATTCCGTAGCAGGAGTAAGTCCTGTCACAGGATAAGTCGTCACATTACCCACGGAGAGATCCTGATAGCCCGGCACATAACTGATCACAGTTGCAGTTACAGAACCCTTGATCTGTACCTGCGAGATCCTGCTCGTTCCACCAGATGCTACTGTGCCACCATTGATCGAAGTAGTACTCGTCACGATCCAGCGGAGGTACACCACAGGTTGATTATCCGCATCAGAAGGAAGTGGAAGATCAACTACATCTCCGCTGCCCCATGAATTCGCAACAGTGATTACGCCACCAGGTACATCGGTGAAATCTCCTGCTGCACCCACACGGTATTGTAATTTGAAATCACGCGGACCTGTGTTCGATCCGTACTGCCTTGAAGAAACTTTAATATTTGTAGCTCCTGTCGTATTGATTGATGTCTCCCAGTATTCAAGGTCAGCTCCATCATGCCAATTGTTAGAGGATACAGAATAAATACCACTCGATGGACCCGCAGGCCATGAGACGGTACCTCCTGAATTTGTAGAAATTGTCGAGAGCCCCAGGTTCAAAGCGTTGCCCGCATCAGCTACCTGGTTGCTCGCATCATTCACTGTGAAGTTCCAGCCAGCAATCACCTCTTCCGCCAATCCACTCGTGGTGGTGTAAACATCGAGGTAGTATCCGCTCGCACCGGTCACCGCATTCCAGTTCGCAGTGAAACCTGTTGAGGTGATAGCAGTCGCTGCAATTGCAACCGGAGCCGCGGGAGGAGCAATGGGATCACCCGTACCCTGCACCGCCACATCAGTTGATGCGCCGCCGCCGGAAATATTCACGTTGCCAGAAAGCACTCCGGCAGATTGAGGAGTGAAGCGCACGTACACGGGAGTAGAAGCAAGCGTCGCACCAGTGAATGGTATCGTTGCAGTTGGACCCCAAGCGCTGTTATCGCTGGAAACTTCAAAATCGGTTGAAGGTGATGTAACGGTCAACACTCCAGGCGCACCTGTAAGGTCTGCACCTGTTATGTCGAAGCTTTGTGAAGCCGAAACATTTCCAATTGTCACATTACCGAAATCAGCGAGCGTGCCTGCGGTAATAACCGGTGCGCCTGCTGCAGGAGGAGTAACGGATGACCATGTAGTACCAACGCGAACTTCATCGAGTTCTATGAACGGAGTGCCACCAGTGTTATTCTGACGAATCAACACCCTACCTACATTCGAAAGATCGGATGCAGAAACCGCTGTGGCATCGGCAGATGGTTCGGCAGCGCCGATGGCTCCGGTGTTCAACCAGATTCTCGCCACGTCATTGCCCGTTCCGTCCACGATGTCGTAAGCAACAACCACGAAGACTGTAACGCCCGGATCAATTTCATTCGGCAACCATGTCACGGCAGAGTTGCTGCGTGTTGAGATACCGATGTTGTATTTAGCAGGATCGGTACCAAGCCTTGTCCATACCGCGCCGCCGAAGGCAGAAGTTGAATTCTCCTGGATGAAGTTGAAAAAATATCCTCCGGTAGTACTCAGTCCACCCAGAGAAGAAACATTCAACAGAAAGGAAGCGTAAACCGTTCCGGCTGTCTGCGTGTTGAAGGCGCGGTAATAGTCCGTACCACCTCCATCGAAAGCAACCTTATTGCCGCCCGATGCCTCGAGGCCTGAATAGTTGAGGCTTCCCGCCACAACGAGAATGGAATCACCAGTCGCGGCGATTTGCCATTCGCCATTGCTTTGCGCGGAAAGACCGAGCGTGGCATCAGGAGTGTAGTTGAAAGGATCATGCATCAATTGCTGGCCTCGGCCGGCAAAAGAAAACGCGAAAAGAAAAAGAAGCAGGTAAATTTTTTTCATAATCGATAGTTGTTGGCAGTATTGAAAGGAAGCGGCGGCAATTGCCGCCCTTCCATAAAATCTTTTAGTTCCAAATGAATTTCACATCATCGACACCAGTTGATGCACGATTGCCTCCACCTGTTGTCGGTGTCAACGCAACAATCCTGATCCACACTCGCTGATTGATGTTGTCGAGTGCACTTCCAAAATCAACCGTTACCGGAGTGTTAGAGAATGTGCCGAATGCGGTAGTCAGCGTAGCAGGTGCAGTAGTCACCGTCGTGAATGTGGATGGATCGTTGCCGATGCCATAGTCCACTCTCCATGTAGTTGTACGTCCTGCGGCAGAAACTCCGTCGAGGGATTGCAGGAGGAATTCCATTCTCAGGTTCGTCTTCCCTGTAGTGTTTGCCAGTTGGAATGCGAATGCGGCGCCGGGATCACCTCCTACTCCTGGTGTTCCAGTCTGCCTCACACCCAATGCACGATTTGTTGCAGCATTCTGATCGCCTGCACTCGAATTCACATTCAATCCTGTTGCGGATGCAAAATTCTTGAAGCCGAGATTGAACTGGTTCCATGCCGTCTGCGTAGTGAAGCTTCCATTGTATACAGTTGCCTCATTGCCCAGGTCGCTGGATGTAGCGTCCTGCTTCACATACACACCGGAGGGAAGACCACTCGTAGTGAGTGCATCGAAGTTGATCGTAAGCGGTGAAGTTGCACCTAGTGTGATCGTTCCGCCACCGCCAGCGCTCGGGCAGCGGGGTCCGTAGAATCTCACATCAGTGGTATCACGAATCGTAAATTGCTTTGTGTTGTTAAAGATGGAATACACACCGATGATCTCGCCGTTTCCTTCAGGCAGCGGCAGCGTTGCAAAATTTGCGTAGTTGCTGGTACGCAGAGTAAGCCTGTTGGTTGATGGATTCGTGCATCCCTGGATGATCCTGTTTCCGGAAGCATCTGCATCTGCATAATTCTTGCTGAGTTCATCACTTGCAAACTCGAAGTTCTCGAGGCGAACGAGAGTATTAACGTATGGATCATGCAGGCTCGTGCTGAGTTGATCAACCGTCACCGTTTGTGGAACGAGAGGCTGATTGAGCGGTCCCTTCACAATGTGCTTATCGTGCAGGTTGTACGCAAGCAGAGTTACTCCCCCGCCACCTGGCTCCAATCCGCCGCCGAGTTGAATCATACGGCCATATTCACCGAGATACAATCCCTTTGCCTTCACAAAGATCTTGCGGCCAACCGGGTATTCGTTGAAGTGATTATTACCTGCGAGGCGAATGAGAATTCCACCCGTCTCATCCTGGATGGCGATCTGCTGGTAGAAATTACCGCTGCGATCATCCATGCTCACAATGCCGCCGATCACCACATCGTCTGTGATGGCAACAGTTGAGCCTGTGCTCGTAAGCCTCGACTTCAGGTCGGCGATCGTAGTATTCGCCACAATGCCGGGATCGCCTGTTGCCGGCGGATCATCATACTTCTTCTTGCACGATACCGCAAGCAGGCTTAGAGACGCAATGGCCAGGAAGCTTATTTTAAAATTGGTCCTGTTGAGTTTCATAAATCGTTGTTTGTATTAACAGCTCTTCAGCTACAAATAATTTATTGGAAGTCGGCAGATGTGCGAATGCCTATCTGCGTGTCTGCATTGAAAATTGAAACGTAACCTGTAATAGATGTGGCGTCTGGATTCACATTGATTCCCGATACCACGCGCACAAACATCTTCAGCGAACCGGTTGCATCAGTCACCTCATACGTTACTCCGGTTGCATTTGAACCTGTTTGCGTAATGGAGGTAATGTTGTTGATCTTCACCAGCGAGGATGACCATGTTTCCCTGTTGGCAATGATTTCCGCGATCGTTGCCACACGTGGCTCAACATTCATCGCCCCGGGAAGGATAACAACCTTCGCCTGGGGAACACTCTTCAGCTCGAGATCACCGTTGAACATCGTGAAAACTCCTGATCCTGCAGCATCAATCTCTAATACGCTTCCCATTGAATACACTGGTGAACCAACCCCTGAATAGAAGTAAAGGCCATACCCACTCTCATCCTGCAGGCGGAAATTACCTGCTGCCTCGTTTGCGCTGTTTGAAATCACCACTCCCCTGATCTTCTTTGTTCCTGCGGGAATGGTCATGTCGCCGGTTCCTGTGTACAGTGCACGAAATTCATTGAACGGCATGTACGTACCTGGAGGAGGTGGAGGCACGGGATCGGGCTCGGTCGGTCCGATGGGTTGCTTGTCGCAGGAGATAACGATCATCGCTGCGATTGCGAGTAACAATCCTGCACCCCTGAATTTTTTTGAAATGAATTGCATCATCGTTTATTTAGAATGTCTTTAATCGTTATTAAAATCTCAGTGTCATGCTCGCGAAGAAGTTCAGGCCATAAGCATAGTAGAACTTCGGCGGGAACTTTCCAACGTTCACAGGATCTGAAGTAGATGTCTGCGCATCGAATCTCAATTGCTCATATCCACCTGTGATAATGTCCTTGTTGTTTAAAATATTATTTATACCCACGTTGAACACGAGGTAGGTCGACTTCCTGTTGATCTCGAAATGCTTTGGAAGCTTCAACGAGTATCCTCCAAAGAAGTCAAGCGTGAATTGAGCATCGAACTTTGTCTGATCGAATATCTCGCTGTATGCGTCTGTACCTTTGTCAACAAACCTCAACGCATCGTAAGTACGACGCAGCGGGTTGATGCTTAACCATCCCTGGTCGAAGTAATTTCCGGTAAGGCTAACGAACCAGAACTTCGGGGATCTGTAATTCAAACCAAGGCTGTATGCTTCCTGGGGTGTGGATGGCACGCGGAAGTTTTCCGCATAGATGATCTGCTGTCCAAGCACCGATGCATCGTTGTCAACAGTGATGATCGCATTCTGCCTGCTATCGAAGTAATACCTTCCGATTGCAGCAGCCGCGTTTACTGTAAGTGTGTTCGTGATCTTCGCTTCAACACCAAATTCACCACCGAAGTGAAGCTTGTCGATTCCACTCAGCGAGTAGTTCACGAAGTTCTGGTATGAATCGTGGTAGAACGACATCACATCCATTCCGTCGAGGAACCTTGTGTAGTATCCACCCACGCGAATCTTTAGATTTGGTGCATTCATCACGTATCCGCCTTCTGCAGTGTAGATGGTTTCACTCTTCAGGTTATCCTGCTGGCTGTTCCTTGTTCGAGGAGAGATGTAAATGTTTTCGAAATAAGGCGCACGTGTCATGTATGATCCGTTCACATACACATAGTTTCTTCCATCGAGCTTGTAAGTAATGCCCGCCTTTCCCGCATAGTTTGTGAAAGTATTCTTCGTTCCCTTACCATATGAATTGTTAGGGAAGAGACCGCTTCTTACATTACCCGTCCTCTGGAATTGTGTGTAGCTCACTTGTCCCGCAAGGAAGAAATCGAAGCGAGTGAGTTTGATCACACCTTGCGCCCATCCTGCTACTTTCGAGACGTTGATGTTGTAATCGTATCCGAACTTATCGCCATCGTACAAAATGCGATTAGGATTATTGAGGTCGTTTTGGATCGCATCGTTATCAGTAGGGAAATCCCTTTCTGCAAATTGATTAAGGTTTACATAGAAGTCGCCTCCGAGAAGGTCTTCCACCCTCTTGAAGTAATGATTCTTCTGCATTTGGTAACTCGCACCGCCTGTGAAGTCGATCATGCCTAGGAACCTTGTGTTGATTACGGAATTCAGGTTGAGACGCTGTGTGTTGATCACGCGTTCTTCAAGAATGTATCTCGAACGAAGTCCGCTCACGCTGTTGCCGGGTATTCCGTTTGCATTGTGAATGGTCGCATAGCTTGCCCTGTTTACATCATACAGGTTCTGCCAGTTAATCTGGCGAAGGTTGATGTCGTTGCGCATCATCTCCTCGAGCATGGCGCCTTGTGCAGGGTCGGGAACGCTTGCATAGGTTGAAGTGTAGCTTGGGAGATAGCGATAGTAATCAGGACGAGGATCGGCGGCGTTGTACCAGTCGAGAGCCGTTACACTGCGATCGCCGAAGGAATATCCTGCGGCCGTAGTGATCGAAGTATTATTGTTCAGTCGGAAATCGTGCGTGAGGATGAACATCGGCTGGTTAGTGCGGCCAATGCTTGCGTTACGCTTCTTTCCATTCTGATATCCCCAATTAGGATTGTAATAATGTGTGCCTGCGAGATCGATCATTTCACTCACGGAAGCGCCCTGCCTTCCATTCTCTGTGGGAGCGCCGAATGCGGTGAGAGAGAAGAGATGATTTTGACCAACGCGCTTATCCACTGCCGCGAAGTAGCCCCAGCCATTGTAATAAGTGCCGGGAACATAACCTTCATCAGCCCAACGGCGGCTTCCACTCAATGAGAAGGCCCATCCTTTCTTGCTCATTCCTGTAGAATGAGTGATCATGATGCGGTTGTTGTAATTGCGGTTCGATGCGGCATAGCTGATGGAAGTCTGTGCACGCTGCCTGCTCGCGCGGGAATCAATGTGCGTGTTGCTTCCGATGTCGCCGTAGGCAAATGTATTTGTGCCGAGTCCCCACGACACATCGCGGTTGCGCATCACATCGTTCAATCCACCCCAGAGCCCGTAAGGCGTGAAGCCGTTATCGAGGTTATCCATCGGGATGCCATTCATGTAGGTATTGAACAGGTCGTTGTCGTAGCCGCGGATGCGGAAGCGAACGGCGCTGAAGTTAAAGGATGCCGCTGTGCGGAAGGGGTCTCTGCCAGCAGTGAGAATCGAGGAAATGTTCTGATCTCCACCTTCTCCAAAATCATTTTCGTCGAGGCTGATTACGGGAATATTATCCATTACACCTTCCCTGAGCTCTTGCATCAGTGAATCGTTTCGGGGGATGGTGTCGGTATTATTCACCTGGGCAGCGGCGATCGTTCCCGCGAACAGGAAGACCGGCAGCAATTTCAATCTAAGCATGCAGTTCTAAGTTTTGTCAGGCCGCAAAAGTAGAGTTTGCGACAACATAATTCAACTAAAGTTTTACAGGTAATATTATGATAATAATCAATCAGAGTGAGGTAATAATTATCAATGAAATAAAATCGATGTTTCCCTAGTTTTGCAGGTTCATCCATATTTTCACCTACATGAAGAAAATCTTTCTGGCGGGACTGATCCTTGTTTTTGCAGTTTCCGCTAATTCTCAAAAAGCTAATTACAAGTCGGCGATCATCAGCTTCTATAACCTCGAGAATCTATTTGATACAATCGATAACCCGCTGGTCAACGACCAGGAATTTCTTCCTTCGGGAATCCGCAATTACAATACTTCAATCTACTTCGATAAGATCGGCAAACTCTCGAAGGTGATCTCAGAGATTGGCGTGGAAGTCAATCCCGATGGACCCGCAATCCTTGGAGTGTCGGAGATTGAGAACGATACGGTGCTGGCGGATCTCATCAACCATGATTTGCTGCGCAAGCGCAATTATAAGATCGTGCATTACGATTCGAAAGATTTTCGTGGCGTGGATGTAGGCATGCTTTACAATCCGAAATATTTCCGTGTAGATACAAGTGATAAACTGTTTGTGCAACTCCCGGGTGGATCGAAGGATGCTTATTACACAAGAGATGTGTTGTATGTGAAGGGCCGACTCGACGGGGACCTCATGCACATCTACGTCAACCACTGGCCAAGTCGTAGCGGCGGTGAGGCACTCAGCGCTCCTGCACGTGAGGCAGCCGCAAGGGTTTGCCGCGCGCACATGGATTCCATTCTGAAGTTCGAACCCAATGCGAAGTTCATCGTGATGGGCGACCTTAACGATGATCCCATCAACGCGAGTGTGGCAAAGGTCCTTGGCGCGAAGTCAAAGGAAAAAGACGTAAAGAAAGGAGAGCTCTTCAATCCGTGGCATACCATGTACAGAAAAGGATTGGGCACCCTTGCCTACCAGGACGCCTGGGGATTGTTCGACCAGATCATCGTTTCCCATGCGTTCCTTCCTAAGAATCAGGATGGGTTCTTCCTCTACCAGTCGCACATCTTCCGCCGCGAATACCTTGTTGAAAACCGCGGTCAGTACAAAGGCTACCCCATGCGCACCTGGGACGGGAATACGTATAGGGGCGGATACAGTGACCACTTTCCGACTTATCTCATACTTCTGAAGAAATTAGCTAATTAGCTAATTAGTTAATTAGTTAATTGGCCAATTAGCTAATTGTACCAAATTAATTACCAACCCATTAGCCTCTAGCCCCCATTAACTAATTAGCTAATTAACTAATTAACTAATTCCCCGCTTCCAGCACCAAAAACGCTTAGGAACCCCTATCTTTGCACCCCCGAAATAAAAAATCGGGAATAAACAATTTTTAAATCACAAACACACGTAAATGAACAATTACGAATTGATGGTGATTTTTACCCCTGTTCTTAGCGAGGACGAGTTCAAAGCTGCGCAAAAGAAATTTGCGAACCTCGTGAAGGAAAATGGAGGAAGCATCGTTGCTGAAAATCCCTGGGGACTGAAATCACTGGCGTATCCCATTCAGAAGAAGACCACAGGTCTCTACTGGGTGATGGAATTCACTGCGCCATCCGACTTCAATGAGAAGCTGAAGATTCAGCTTCTGCGTGATGAAGCTGTACTTCGTCACCTTTGTACCAAGCTCGATAAATACGCCGTCGAGTACAATGCTAAAAAGAGAAGTGGCGTTAACACAGGAACCGAAAAAGTAGTGGAGGCTTAAGTCATGGCAAAGAATGAAATCAAATACCTGACCGCGATAAAAAGCGATAAGAGGGTAAAGAAATTCTGCCGCTTCAAGAAGTACGGCATTCGCTACATCGATTACAAGGATGTAGAGTTCCTGAAGAAATTTCTGAATGAACAGGGCAAGCTCCTTCCCCGTCGTCTCACCGGTAACAGCCTGAAGTATCAGCGCAAGGTTTCCGATGCGGTGAAGAAAGCACGCCAAATGGCGTTATTGCCTTACGTAACAGACCTTTTAAAATAACCTCACCCTAACTTTCCGCTTCGGCGGGAAAGACAGTTCGCTCCGGCGCACTGGGTAATGGTGAACAAAAAGTAAATAATGGAAGTAATATTGATCCAGGACGTAGATAATCTTGGCGCTAAGAACGAAGTGGTAAAGGTAAAGAACGGTTATGCCCGTAATTTCCTTCTGCCACGCCAGCTTGCAGTTGAGAGCAGCCCAGGTAATCGCAAGCAGCTTGAAGAAAGATTGAAGCAGGTAAGGAAGAAAGAAGAGAAGATGCTTGCAGAGATCAACAGCGTAATTGCTAAACTGAAGGAAGGTGCGTTGAAGCTCGGCGCAAAGACCGGTACCAGCGGAAAGATCTTCGGCAGCGTTACCTCTCTACAGGTTAGCAGGGCTATCCGCGAGCAGAAAGGTTACGAGATCGATCGCCGCAAGATCACAATCCCTGAAGAAGTGAAAGAACTCGGCACTTACAAAGCCTCTATCGATTTCGGTAATGGCCACACAGCTGAGGTTGACTTCGAAGTGGTAGCAGAGTAAGTTCTCATTGGTGTAAATATTTCTACACTGAGATATAGATGAGGGATGAGGGATGAGAGATGAGGGTCTTCGGACCAACGAAATTTAATAATGTCCAGAGTATTCGGAGTATAAGACTCTCATCACTCATCTCTCATCCCTCATCAAAAAAAAGCATGACCATCTTTCATGCTTTTTTCATTTAAGGTATGCCTTTTGTACGCCTATGTATGTACC
>CBINHQ010000035.1:0-11605 GCA_966250475.1 uncultured Chitinophagaceae bacterium | reverse complement strand
CCATACCCACAGAGATGCAATGCCCCATGAAAAATCACCCTTCTAAGCTCATTCGCAATGGAAACATTCATTTTTTGCGCGTTTTCCCGCACTCGGTCGAGACTGATATAAACTTCAGCAGTGGTTGGGACCCCCGGCTCGCTGAGGTCAAATGTGATGATATCGGTGTAATAATCGTGCTTAAGAAACTGGCGGTTTATTTCGAGAAGGCGCTTGTCAGTGCAGAAGATATAATTGATCCTTTCGAGCTTCCTGCCCTCCTCTTTAAAGATACGTTTTACCGTCTTTTTAATCTCTCCCCTGTTGCGGAGGTTGAACTTAACTTTGTCAAAGAAAAAATAAACCTTGGCCGATTTAGACATAATTTCAAATTTCGTAAACATTTAATTGCCAACAGGTGTAGATTTGTTTATCATGAGTAAAAAGCTTTCCCAACTCAGGCCGGGACAAAACGGAATCATCAAAGATTTTGACAACCAGGAAATCTACCTAAAGTTAATGGAAATGGGATGCCTGCCTGGAGAGAAGATCAGAATGGAGCAGAAGGCTCCACTTGGAGATCCTGTTTCCGTGACCGTGGCCGGATACCGCCTCAGCCTCCGCCTGAATGAAGCTGATCACATAATTGTTTCTGTAATAGATTGATTTCCAAAACATTATGAAGATTGGCCTTTTCTTCGGTTCTTTCAACCCCGTGCATGTAGGCCACCTGATTATTGCCAATCATATTTTGAACGAGACAGATCTCGAACGCGTCTGGTTCATCGTTTCTCCCCAGAATCCCTTCAAACAATCTTCTACCTTATTAAATGAGTACGATCGACTCCATCTTTTGAGACTGGCGACCGAGGATGACGTGCGAGTGCGTGTGCTCGATATCGAATTTAATCTTCCCAAACCATCTTACACTGCAACAACTCTTGTTCATCTCGAAGAAAAATATCAGGGAAATGAATACACCATCATCATGGGAAGCGATGGATTTCAGAATCTCAACAAATGGAAGAATGCGGAGATGATCATTCGCAATTATCCCATCTGCATTTATCTGCGCCCCGGATTTGAAGTCACTGAAACATTCGGTGCGAAGGTGGAAATTTTAAAAGCGCCGTTCCTGGAAATTTCATCCACTTCCATCAGACAAAACATTCGCGAAGGCAAATCAATTCGTTATCTCGTACCGGAAAAAGTGTTGAACGAAATCGAACTTGGCGGATATTACCGCAAATAATTTTCGAAGCAAGATTTCTGAAAAATCTCTCGCAGAAAAAATTTCTATCCCAAAAAATATCCAAGCACCAGGCAGGCCGCCACAATTATTGGCGATGGAATTCTTGTGTAAATAAGAAGCAGACAGGTTCCCGCTATCACGGCTACATTAATCAGACTGATGGTCTTTGGCTCGATCAGCGAAATATCCTTCATGATGAAGAAGGTTGATCCAATCATGATACCAACCACGACCGCATTGATTCCCTCGAGCGATCGATAAACGACCGCATATTTTTTCAGGTTGTTCCAAATCGGAAAGAAGAAAAGTACAAGCAAAGCGCTGGGAAGAAAGATCGCTACCGACCCGATGAGACAGCCGAGTACCTGCATTTCCCAACCCATGTCGCGCAAAGCCATTCCTCCCGTAAAGGAGGCAATAGAGAATGTAGGTCCCGGAACCGCTCTCACGATTCCCATTCCCGTGAGCATGTCCTCCCCTTCTATTGCAATTACGTTTGGGTTCTTATCCCTGATCGCATCCGGTCGCACACTGAATTGCTCATACATGATTGGCATCAGCACCTGTCCACCACCAAATACGATGCTTCCCATACGATAGGTATTCTCAAAAAGATTGATCGGCTTTCGATTGGGCCAGTCATTCTTCCTGGCTGTTTCACTCACGATACCCGCGAGAATGAAGATTATTCCGAAGAGCCAGAAGTTCCACCATCGTATTCGCCGCGGTTTTTGTTCCACCTGCGGAATACGCTTGTGACTAAGATTCGTAGCCACTCCGCCAAGGACAATCAACAATGGAAAAATTGCAGGAAGCTTGAAGAAAAAATAAGTCACCGCCGTACTGATCACCATAATGATCCATGTGATCGTATTCCTGATCGCATATGGAAATGCGGCGAAGCAGGCATACAACAGAAAGCCCGCGGCCATCGGCGCAATGAATTTGAAGATGTCAGTCTCCAAAGCCTTCTTATCTATATAATGTAACAGAAAAGAAAGAGCGCCCATCATGATGCACGCGGGAAGAATCCATGCTATCAGTGTCAGCACAGCAAGCGGCACACCTCCGCGCTTGTATCCGATCAGCGTAAGAGTTTGTGTAGACGATGCCCCGGGTAGCAGATTGCAAAATGCATTGTACTCCATCAACTCCGATTCCGTCACGTATGGTTTTTCCTTCACAAAAGTCTTCAGCATCATCGCGAGATGCGCCTGCGGACCGCCAAATGCAGTAGCTCCATGAAGAAGAACGGCCCGTAAGAAGGAAAAATGGCGGAGCAGCATATTAATATTAAATATAAACAAAAACCCTATGGCAAATGGATAAGGTTTCCCCCAACAAAAAGAAGGATCAGGAAAGGTTAGTTTGCGGTAAATTCATAAAAAAATTCTGATGAAGAATTTCTTTGTACTCGCCATCATTGCCATTTCCTCCAACATGCTCTTTGCACAATCAAAGCGCTCCAAAGGTAATGAAGAAAAAATCCTGAAAGCAGTAAACGCCATCGAGTCGAAGTGCATCGCCTGGAGAAGGCAGATCCACCAAAATCCCGAATTAGGAAACAGAGAGTTCAAGACTGCGAAACTCGTAGCCGATCACCTCAGGAGTCTTGGCATCGAAGTAAAGGAAGGCGTTGCAAAGACTGGAGTAGTGGGAATTCTGCGCGGCGCAAAGCCCGGACCTTGTGTGGCGCTGAGAGCGGACATGGACGCGCTGCCGGTGACGGAAAGAGCCAACCTGGAATTCGCCTCGAAAGTAAAGACTACCTACATGGGAAGCGAAGTGGGAGTAATGCATGCCTGCGGACACGATACCCATGTGGCGATGCTGATGAGCGTTGCCGAAATTCTCGCTGGAATGAAAAGTGAATTGAGCGGCACCGTCAAGTTCATCTTTCAGCCTGCAGAAGAAGGTCCACCAGCGGGAGAAGAAGGCGGCGCCAAATTAATGGTAGAAGAAGGAGTGATGGATGATCCGAAAGTAGATGTGATCTTCGGCCTGCACATCGAATCGTTCATCGAAGCGGGTCAAATCCATTACAAACCCGGCGCATTCATGGCCGCGGCAGATTTCTTCACCATTAAAGTAAAAGGCAAGCCCAGTCATGGTTCACAACCCTGGCTTGGTGTTGACCCTATCAGCATTTCAGCGCAAATAATTAATGGATTGCAAACCGTCGTAAGCCGACAATCGGAACTCACTAAGTCGCCAGTCGTAATCACTATCGGAAGAATCGAAGGTGGGGTGCGCTCCAACATCATCTCCGAAGAATGTGTGATGAACGGAACCATTCGCACTCTCGACAATAATTTGCGCGACGAAGTCTTGCAGAACTTCAAAAACATGATCACTAAAACAGCCGAAGCTGGGGGCGGTACTGCCGAGGTGACCATCGATGAAATGACTCTCGTGACTTACAACGAACCTGCGCTAGTGAAGGAAATGCTTCCTTCGCTAATAAAAACTGCAGGCGCGGAGAATGTTATAGAGCGGGAATGGGTAACGGGTGGAGAAGACTTTTCATTCTATTCTCTCAAGGCACCTGCGTTCTTCTTCTACCTCGGTGGAATGCCGAAGGGTAATGATCCGGCAAAGGCGCCGCCACATCACACTCCTGATTTCTTCATTGACGAAGCAGGAATGAAGACCGGCATACTTGCCTTCTGCAATCTCGTTTTCGATTACATGCAAAAACACTCCAAATAATTTCAATTACTTCCAGATGAAGAATCTCCTCGCGCTCGCCCTGCTGGCGCTCACACTTACTGCAACTGCACAGAAAGCTGATAAAAAATTAGAGAAAAAACTTACCGAGGCTATCGAAGGCTTCAATGGCACCGTGGGTCTGTACGTGAAGAATCTTCGCACGGGTAAAATTGTCGCCATCAACGCCGACACGATTTTTCCTACTGCAAGCATTGTGAAGATTCCCATTCTCCTTGGAATAATGAAAAAGATTGATGAGGGTTCGCTGAAGTTCGATGATAAATTTCAATACAAGGATTCGCTCCTTTACGAAGGTGTTGACATTCTCGGATCATTCAAACAGGATGAGAAGATCACACTCAAGAAGCTGATCATGCTGATGATGACCACCAGCGACAATACCGCCAGCCTCTGGCTGCAGAGTATCGCCGGCACTGGAACCAGAATCAATGAGATCGTAGACAGCCTGGGCTTGCATCAAACCCGCGTCAACTCCCGCACACCCGGTCGTGAAGAATACCGAAGCATCAACGGCTGGGGCCAGACTACTCCAAACGATATGGGGAAGTTTATGGAAATGCTGCACCATAGCAAGATATTCTCTCCCTATGCTTCCGAGCAGATCATGCGACAGATGGGAAGAAACCTCTGGGACGTGAGCGAAGCCATCTCCATGATACCGCCTTACATTGAAGTATTCAGCAAGAATGGCTGCGTAAATGCCGTCCGCAGCGAAGTGTTGCTGGTGAACGCACCCAACAATCCCTACATCTTCTGCATTTTCACAAAGAACAATGGCGACAGGAGTTGGACTCATGAGAACGAGGCATGGACCCTTGCGCGAAAGCTCTCGTCCCTTCTTTGGGACTATTTCGAACCGAAGGATACTTGGGTCAAACCATCCGTTCCAAATGCAAACTAACAAACGCCTTGTAGTATAAACACTACAAGGAAACCTGTATTGGTTCTACATTTTCTTTCAAATCAAAACATTAGCTTGCGTCTATAGACAGGTTGTAGGCCGGACCAAACACATGATTATGTTTAGAATGTTAGTTGCCGATGATCATCCCATCGTGAGGGAACGATTAGGCCAGTTATTGAGAGAGGGTTTTCCTCAGGCATTGGTAAGTGAAGCCAATGATACTACATCGCTGTTACAGGAGGCAATGAGTGGGGAGTGGGATATAATCATTTCAGATCTGGCCATGCCCGGCGGCGGAGGGCTCTATGCATTGGAGAGATTGAAGTCGGAGAAGCCAGGCATTCCTTTTCTCATCGTTAGCACTTATTCAGAAGATCAATACGCGGCAAGAGCGATCAGTTCCGGAGCAGAGGCATTCATCAATAAAGATAATGTGGATGAAGTACTCGTCACAACGGTTAGAAATATCCTCGACAGCCGTAAGAAAACCACTACAATCGCCTAACCATTTTTTTGTAGGCGTTATTCTACACCGCAGCCTGTAAATTCAGGACAATGCATTTATAGTTTAGGCTATTTTTTTTCTATTGACCGAGGGCGTCCTTTGTGCTCATAAACCACATGAGCAACAAGAAATTCCATATTTTAATTGTCGACGACAACAAAGAGTTCGTCGGTCGGATGCAGAACCTCCTCGACGAACTGGGCCCCTACCTCAGAATACAATCGGCTACAAGCTATCCAGAGGCGAGAGACCTGATCAGGAAAAACGCACCCGACCTTGTAATCCTCGACATACGCATGCCCGGAGATAATGGCATTGCACTGCTGAAAGAAATAAGAGAGTCGAAGACTCCCTGCAAGGTGATAATGAACACAAACTACACCAACGAATACTACAAGAAGCAGTGCATAGAACTTGGCGCAAGCCATTTTCTAGATAAGACAAATGATTTTGAAATCGTACCTGAACTTGTAAGGCAAATATCAATGCAGACGCATGAAAACATGAACTAGCCTTACATAAGAAACCCTATGAGTGACATGATAGAGATTAAAGACAGTAATCTTCTTAACAATGACAACCATCCGGAATCCTTACACTTTGAATTCCTGAAACAAATTCCCGGCAACGCCTGGATGGTAAACGAGGGCCATCAACTCGTATTCGCAAGTGATTCCTTCTTCCGACAGAACAGGCTGAACAGAGCCGACTCCATTGGCAAAAAACTCGACGAAATTTTTTCTGAGGCGAACGCGAAAGCGTTGCATGAATTTCATGAGCGAGTGATGCAAACCGGCAGAATGGAAGAGATAATCAGATCGCATGAAACTGCCGATGGAAAGACGCGAGTATATCACGTTCGCATCTTCCTGATATATTC
The DNA here is from genome assembly GCA_966250475.1 of uncultured Chitinophagaceae bacterium. Lineage (GTDB taxonomy): Bacteria > Bacteroidota > Bacteroidia > Chitinophagales > Chitinophagaceae > CBINHQ01. Next base: position 5,355 of record CBINHQ010000035.1, on the reverse strand, counting down.
TACCGCCGGTGATAAATTCGTTTGCGGCATTGCCATTCCTCTTGTGGAAGACACAAAGCTTGCAAGAAAATTAAACGAAGCGAATGAGAGATTGCTGTTGCTGAGAAACGCAACATCTGATGCCATCTGGGAATGGGACATGCAAACCGGAAGTATGGTGAGGAACGAATCATTGATGAAGATGGTGGGATATGCTTCGGACAAACCATCAGGCATGGCGTGGTGGCTAAGGAGAATTCATCCTGAAGACAGAAATCGTGTGAGCGATACCGTGAGGGTGGCAACAGAGAGCCAGTCACCAACATGGCAGGAAGAATATCGTTTCAAATGTGCAGATGGAGAATACAAACACATCCGCGACCGCGGATTCGTGATATATGAAAATGGCCTTCCCGTAAAAATGATCGGTTGCCTTACCGATACCACACACATGCGGCAAATGGCTGTTTCACTTTCGAAAGAAAGGAACAAACAGCAGAAAGAGATTTCTGAAGGACTCGTGCGCATGCAGGAGAACGAAAGAAATCGCATTGGAAAAGAATTGCAGGAAAACATTCACAAAGCCATTACCTGCGCAAACTTATTTCTGGAAATGCTGAAGCCGGTAAATTCCGATCAGCTTTTGAACAGAGATAAGGCTAGCGAATATCTCAGGCTCGCCGCTGAAGAGATCAACAGGATATCACAGGAACTTGCTCTTCCCGACCTTGGCAATGAAGGTTTGATTCCTGTACTTCGCCAGTTGGTTTCTGAAGCAGCGGTACAAACCGGAATTGAATTTTCAATCAAGGCTGATGAGGAAGTGGAGGCTTTATCCTTCGAGAAAAAGGTTTGTATACTTCGAATTCTGCAAGAGTTGGTGAAGAATACGGTTATTCATAGTCTCGGCATGCACGCTTCTCTGATCATTAAAAAGCAGGGAACGCGAGTGCTTCTTTCATTTTCGGATGATGGGAAAGGCTTCGATCCGCGAACCACCATGCTCGGGCACGGACTCTCTTCTGTGTATGAACGCGTGAGAATCTACGATGGAAGAGTAACCATCTCCGCTCAAAACGGAAGAGGCTGCCTGGTTGAAATAGACGTTCCGGTGAATTAGGACTGTAGAATAATTGAAACACAATTTCCAGGTCAAAGCCGTTCGGTAACATTAGCGAATAATTAATCCTAAGTGGCTGAATTGTTGCAGCATATATTTCAGTTTTAATATAAACCGGATGGCTACCAATTCTGTGTTGATTGTGGATGATGACCCGGATCTCTGTCATCTCCTTGGAGGGATACTACGGAACAGGAACTTGCAAGTTGGTATTGCCAGTAACCTGAACGCCGCTGAGGCCTGCATCTCCGAGATGAACCCCTTTCTCATTTTTCTCGATCATAACCTGCCAGATGGTGCCGGCATCGACTTCATTGCTCAAATTGCAGAAATTGATCCCGACATTCAAGTTGTTTTGATGACAGCGGACAGTACACCCGGTATTGAAGTAAGAGCATTTGAAAAGGGTGCCGATCATTTTCTTGTGAAACCCTTTACTTATGCAATCATTAATGGCATCATCGACATGGTGCTGAGCGAACGCGCATGATTAAGGAGCATAAAGAAAGGTGTACTCCTTGCGGAACACACCTTCTGTTGAACGCTTATTCCTCTAAATTTATGTAACCTTGTTTTCACATGATTACTTTCCGTTAAGCAGGAAATCACCGTTCTGTACATTTATTATTGCACCAATTCTGTGCCAGACGACTTCTTCTCGTTCATCTGCTTGTAATAAGAAAATCTCCTGCAAACAAGGAAATTTTCAGAGGAGAATTCTTGTCTCCGCACATCGATATCATTTATGATGCGTAACATCAAATGGCTGTAACAATTGCCTCAGTGCGTAGAATAACAACTACGAGCTAATCATATAATGAACTATTTTTTTCGCCTGCCTGATATACTTTCTTTGTGCTCACAAACGGCAACTAAAATCCACAATAATCGAAGCCGATTCCTATGAAAGCCAACTACCTTAAAGGGTTTATCCAGCCCTATTGAAAAACCAGGTTTAATAACCGTCCTTAAATCTTAACCGTCTTCCTTTCCAGGTCGACGGTTTTTTTATTGGTCGAACCCTCCTGGTTCTACTATTCTCTATCACTCTTCATCTTTCACATGGCATAATTTTTTATTCTTTAATAAAAAAGTTTCCATTATGAAGAATATTACCGCATTAAGCAGACGCTTTTCGTTCGCGATTATTTTGATGTTGATCCAGGTTGTACTCTTCGCACAGGAGAACCCCGGAACTACCAATACCACCACCTCCAGGACTACGACCACAACTACCAAAACGGTTTGGTACACCGAACCATGGGTTTGGGTTGTGGGTGCAGCGGTGTTCATTTTGCTGATCGTGGCCCTGGTTCGCGGGGGAGGCAGCAACAGCACAACGCATCGCACCACGGTGACGAAGACAACAAGTGTGGAATAACGGCCCGATTTATTTGGGATTTTGTACCACAGTTCTTTTTGTATTAAAATATTTGTGCATATCGGAGCAGAATTATTCAATAAAAAGTCACGGCTTGGAAACGGCCCAGAATTGGCTCCCCAAGGTTAAAACCTAGGTCAACTCATTATTTTTCAGTATATTATCCACATATGCAGCAATGTGGCATTTTAATTGAAATCTAATTCTGTTCTAATTAGCCTCTACTGGCGCGGCGGTACCTTGTGCCCCTCACTCACAGTACCCCCCTAAACTAAGCACTATGATTAACAAGCGACTCTTTATTGTTTCGAATCGATTGCCCGTGAATATAAGTGTTGAAGATGAGACACTTGTGGTTAAACCTGGGTCAGGGGGACTCGTAACGGCTCTCGAAAGCTACCTCAACAGGCAGAAAGGCGGGATGGACGATTATGCGGAAACCTACTGGGTAGGTGTGCCCGGATGTAACAAGACGAACTGGAAGAAGGCCGAAGCGGAACTTGATACATCGAAGCACAATTATCTTCCCGTATTCATCAATAAATCAGTTTACGACAAGTATTACAACGGGCTTGCAAATTCCCTCATCTGGCCATTGTTTCACTACATCCCATCATTTGCCGAGTATAACACTCAGCATTACGAGAGTTACATCCAGGCCAACCAGCTATTTGCTGATACAATCATCAAGCATGCTAGGCCCGGTGACCACATCTGGATACACGACTATCACCTGATGCCTCTCGCGGACATGATTCGCGAAGCCATTCCGGGAATAACGATAGGATTCTTCCTGCACATTCCTTTCCCATCCTACGAACTCTTCAGGATGATACCGAAGAAGTGGCAGAACGATATTCTCAAAGGTATTCTCGGCGCTGACCTCGTGGGTTTCCATACGATCGATTACACACTTCACTTCCTGCAGTGCGTGCAGATGATACTTGGACTGGAGAACGACATGCACATGATCAGGTACAAGAACAGGCTGATCAAGGTTGATGTTTTCCCTGTGAGCATCGACTTTAAAAAATTCAACGACTGTTATGATAATGAACGCACCCGCGCAACCAGGGAAGAACTGCACAGGAATTTCGAAGGAAAGAAACTCATTTTTTCGGTTGACCGCCTCGACTATACAAAGGGTGTGAGTAACCGACTTGAGGGCTATGAACATTTTCTCCAGGCTAATCCGGAATACCAGGGACAGGTTGTGTTCATCATGGTGGTTGTACCATCGCGTGAATATATAATGAAGTATGCAGAGAGAAAGAAGATGATCGATGAGATGATCGGCAACATCAACAGTAAGCTTGGCAACATTCAATGGCAGCCTGTAATTTATCAATACACTACCCTCGACTTCGAAGAGATGGTGGGACTATACACTGCATGTGACCTTGCGCTGATCACTCCGCTGCGTGACGGCATGAACCTCGTGGCAAAGGAATTCGCTGCAAGCCGAAAGGACAAGAAAGGTGTGTTGCTGCTGAGTGAAATGGCCGGAGCTGCACGTGAGCTTACAAGCGCGGTAATGATTAACCCGAATGATGTCTGCGAGATTGCCGACAAGATCCAGCTCGCACTTGAGATGCCAGAAAAGGAACAAATCGAAAGAATGGAAGCGATGCAGGCAAGGATCAGGCAATATGATGTGAACACATGGGCAACTGATTTCCTCTACCAGCTTTCAGTAATCAAGAAGCGTCAGGACGAATTCAAAGTCAAGTTCCTCGACGAGATGGAAAAAAATCACCTGCTGCATTATTACAACCTTGCAGGAAGAAGGCTGATATTGCTTGACTACGATGGCACACTCGTGCCTTACTCGATGCTTCCTTCCAAGGCGAAGCCTGGTGCGGAAGTGATAGAAGTTTTGAAACGACTCACTGCAGATCCCGGCAGCGATGTATACCTTATCAGCGGAAGAAACAGCGCCATTCTCGAAGAATGGTTTGAAGGCGTTCCCATCAACCTGATTGCAGAACACGGAGCGAAAGTGAGGTACGCCGGTGGAGAATGGAAGACGCTTGTAGATTTTGAATCTGACTGGAAGCCCCAGGTGGAAAAGGCGATGCAGCAATACGTTACCAAGTGCGCGAACACATTTATAGAAGAGAAAGAGTTTTCGATGGTGTGGCACTACCGCAACGCAAATGCAGACGAAGCCCGACTCAGGGCTATGGAACTTTTCTCTGAGTTGAACGAATACAGTCGCCACTTCGGCTTGCAGGTGGTGCGTGGCAACAAGATCATCGAGGTGAAGGTCACCGGTGCGGACAAAGGCTCCATCATCCGGAAGGAATTTAACACCGACGATTATGATCTCATACTTGCCGCCGGAGATGACCAGACCGATGAAGACATGTTTAAAGTGCTAAGCGGCGTGGATCATGCTTATACAATTAAGATTGGTTCCGATGCTTCCTATGCACGATACAATCTGCTCACTCCACATATGATGGTTTCCCTGCTCGGCGTATTGAGCCACCTGCCTTCTGCAGCCGCAGGGAAGCAACGCAAAAGAGATGCAGTAAATATTTAAGCGAAGCGCTTGATTGTAAGTATGGGAACAGAAGACTGGTTAATGATCTTCTGTGTGTGCGGCCCGATGTAGAGCTGCTTATTCGTCATGTCCAGGGACGGAGTGATCACCACAATGTCGAACTTCTCGTGGTTGAGCAGGCTGAATACCTTATCGGGTATCGTGTAACCCGGCGACGTAGAAACCGTTGTCTTCAATGTTCCTTCATCCAGTCTTTCCTTCAGCTCATCCATAAGGTAAGAAATAAGTTGCTTGTCATCCTGACTGTTTCCAGATAAGTCAAGCACATGAAGCTGACCGCCTTCCGCGGCAATGTTCAATGCAATATCA
>CBINHQ010000034.1:0-11976 GCA_966250475.1 uncultured Chitinophagaceae bacterium | reverse complement strand
GGGGTTTGGCGTTGGCTCGCCTACCTTAAACTTTTAAACCTATAAAAACTCAACCCCAAACACCAAACTTCCCTCAGGCGGTTTCGCGTTTCCTCACCAATGGCGGCCATTTCTTTTCCTTCTTTGACTGTGGGCTTGATAATAACACTATGCAATGTGCAGGTACGGTTATGTGTTGCTTTGGTTTGAAATGCTGCTTTTCATTTTTTCCTGCGGAAGGATTGCTGGTGTCGATAAGCATCGTCCATTTTGATGCATAGTCTTTGCCGGGAAGTGTAAATTCAATCTCTTCGGTGTGGGCGTTGAATAAAATATAAAAACTATCATCGTGTAGTTTCTCGCCTCGTGGTCCGGCCCAATGAAGTCCGTCACCGTTTAGGTATACTCCGAGTGTTTTTGCGAAAGAGCTGTCCCAATGCGCTTCTGACATTTCCATTCCATCGGGAAGAAACCATGCAATGTCTTCCGTTCCTTTTCCTTTGATGGGTTGTCCCTGGAACCAATGCCTTCTGCAGAATGCAGGATGGTTTTTCCTGAGATGAATGAGCTCACTTGTGAACTCGAGTAATTCCCGGTCGGCATGCTTCCAGTCGAGCCAGGAGATTTCATTGTCCTGGCAGTAAGCGTTGTTGTTTCCCTTTTGTGTTCTGCCGATCTCATCTCCGCCAAGCAGCATCGGTACACCCTGGGAGAGAAAAAGCGTGGTGAGAAGATTTCGTTTGTGCTGCTGCCTCCTTGCTGTTACTTCTTTGTCATTACAAGGACCTTCCACTCCCCAGTTCACACACCTGTTTTCACTTTCGCCATCCTGATTGTTTTCTCCATTTGCCTCGTTGTGTTTTTGTGAATAGGAAACGAGGTCATGAAGAGTGAATCCATCATGCGCAGTGATGAAGTTGATGCTTGCAGTTGGAGTGCGGTTGCCTCCCTGGTAGAGATCGGAGCTGCCTGTGAGTCGTTTGCCGAGTTCGGGTAGAATGCGATCTGCGCCGCGCCAGAAATCGCGAATGCAATCACGGTAGAGCCCGTTCCATTCGGCCCAACCCGGTGGAAAGTTTCCAACCTGGTAGCCGCCTTCGCCAATGTCCCAGGGTTCAGCTATCAATTTCACTTGCGAGATGATTGGATCCTGGTAAATGATGTCGAAGAAAGCGCTGAGCTGATCTACCTCGTGCAGTTCCCGTGCAAGTGTTGCAGCGAGATCGAACCTGAATCCATCCACATGCATCTCGGTGATCCAGTACCGAAGGCTGTCCATGATCAGCCGAAGTACTGAAGGCATGTTTGCATTCAGCGTATTGCCTGTGCCCGTGTAATCATGATAGTAACGTGGATTATCAGGAGTCAGTCGATAGTACATCGAATTATCGATACCGCGAAACGAGATTGTCGGTCCCATGTGATTTCCTTCCGCGGTGTGATTGTACACGACGTCAAGTATGACTTCGATTCCTGCGCGATGTAGTTCGCGAACCATCATCTTGAATTCGGTTACCTGTTCACCCATAACTCCACCTGCGGAATACCTGCAGTCAGGTGCAAAGAATCCGATTGTATTATATCCCCAGTAATTGGTGAGGCCTTTATCGACGAGATGACGATCGGCAACAAAATGATGCACGGGCATGAGTTCGATTGCGGTCACGCCGAGATATTTGAGATATTCAATTGTGGAAGAATGAGCGATGCCGGCGTAAGTTCCTCTTATCTCTGGAGGAATCTCCTCGAAGAGTTTGGTAAATCCCTTCACATGCGCCTCATAAATTATTGAATTATGATACGCGGTCTTCGGAGGAGAATCACCTTCCCAGTCAAATGTCGGCGCAACAACAACACATTTCGGAATGAATGGTGCAGAGTCCGTTTCGCTGAAACTTAGATCGCCTGCAGGATTTCCTATTTCGTAGCCGAACAATGCGTCGTTCCAGTCGATAGTTCCCGCGATAGCACGTGCATAAGGATCGATGAGAAGTTTTTTATGATTGTACCTGTGACCATTTGCAGGATCGTAAGGTCCGTACACGCGATAGCCATAAAGTTGTCCGGGCTTTAATCCGGGAATGAATGCATGCCAGATGTGGTGCGATCTCTCTGCGAGTTTTATGCAATGTGTTTCCCTGGTATGATCATCGGAATCAAAGAGGCAGAGTTCAACTGAAGTGGCGTTTTCGGCACAAAGTGCGAAGTTCACACCTTCTCCATTCCAGGTTGCGCCAAGTGGAAATGCGCTTCCGGGATGCACAGCTATTTGGATATTATTCATGTTACAGCAGTTACGAGGCAAAAATTCCCCATCGGGTGACGGGGAATTCTAAATATGGGTTTGAGTCAATCAGGCTTTTTTTCTGGCAGTGCCTTTGCGCGCAGCTTTCTTTTTTCTCGCCTGATAAGCCTGCTCATGAGGCTGCCTGCTCACTCGTTTACCATCTGCTTTTTTCTTATTAGGATTGTCTGCCATGATCTTAAGTTTTAATAATGAAATACGATAAAAAATCATGCCATGGCCAGAGGCTGAACTGACCCATCGCGCCAATAAAAAAAGGCTCGCTGAATGCAAGCCTTTTCTTTTTCAGATAGAGTAATTCCTATTGTACTACGATCTTATTGCTATAAACCAATTTGCTGTTAGCATCTGTGATCTTCACGATATAGAGGCCTTTTGCGTTTGTCGCGTTTAACGCAACGCTTGTATTTGCATAACCCTTGCCTGAAACAGCCACGATTTTCTGAGATACAAGGGTACCACGAGCGTCAGTAACCTGAATGGAATATGTTCCTGCTTCAACCAGGCTGAACTGCACATTGAACTGATTGCCGGTTACCGGATTGGGATAGATTGAAATATTCTCGTTGGGTGAAGACTCTCTCACTGTCATCAATTCGGGAATTTCCATTGGTTTTCTTGTCTGAAGAATGTTGCTGTTAGCCAGGTCAGAGCATCTCCATGCTTTCTCTTCGTTGAGAGCTGTTGCAGTCATCGACTTAATGTCGAGTGCGTGTATGGGCTGCGAACTTGTTGCACTCGTGATCAGAATCTGGTTGTTGTGATCAACCGCTGCTCCATTGATCGTAAAGTTTGTGGGAAGGTTCTTTACGGAACCAAGGTGAGTAGCCACGCGTGTTTCGATATCAACTTTAAAAACATGGTTGCGAGCTGAAAGTATGTAGAGGTTGCCATCGTTGTCGGCAATCATATCGCCACCATAGCTCGTGCATGAATTGTGCACAGATACCGCATTGTTTTCCGGAGCGTCGAGCAGGCGACCGAGATTTGTTACTGTGAAATCTTTCCCTGTACTAAAGCGGATGAGGTTAGTGCCATCGTTGGTTAGAGCATAACCATAGCCGTCATCGCCAATTGTCATGCGGGTGATGATGTTGCTCTGATCGGCAGACTTGACCGTCATTCCGGTGAAATCCGATGCCGTAACATAGTACACGTTCATTGTCCTCAGGTCGATGTATCGCAGCTGGTCGATGAACATGGGCGTGTAGTAAAGACGATTGTGCCGTTTGTCCAATGCGATTGCCGCCACGCCGGTTCCAAATGGAGCGTTGACTACGGATCCATAGCGCGCATCTTTGAGAGGAGTTGTAAACTGCTTCCTGGTAGAGGCATCGTAAGCGAGCTGTGTAAAATCGTTGCCGGCAAGCAACACATCGCTAAACTTTCCACTTTCCAAATCAATACGGCGAAGGATATTCCAGTTGATTCCTTCCTTGTTGAGGTCGGTTACTGCATATGCAAACCGGTCTTGTTGCGCCTGTGTGAGGCCTGAAATTAGCACCGTACCGCACAGTAGTGCATTGCGTAGATTTTTTCTCATTGATCAATTGGTTTACGACGTGAAAAATAGGACGATTAAGTTACGACATAAAAGAACATGTACAAAAATATCTAACGAGCGGCTGAAAGGCAGGATGCGCGGGCTTATTCCGATGATGTACCGGTGTTCTTCCAGGTCTTGTACTCTCGCGACTGTGCCTTTCTCTCGGCCGGGACCTCTCTAAGCGGTTCGACTTCTCGCCAGTGTTGATGCATCTGTGCGGGAAGGGCCTGGTACAGGGCTGTGCCTTCGGTCTTCCATTTCATCATTTCGTCGCTCACAGACTTGATGATCTTGCCGGGATTGCCAACCACGAGGCTTCGCGGGGGAATCTTTTCACCTTCGCGAATGAAGCAGAGTGCGCCAACGATGCTTTCATCGCCAAGGTCTACGTTATCCATGATCACGCTGTTCATTCCGATGAGGCAGTTGCGGCCGATGGTGGCGCCATGAACAATCGAGCCATGTCCCATGTGTGCGCCCTCACGAAGAATGGTAGTCACGCCGGGGAACATGTGAATGGTGCAATTTTCCTGGACGTTGCAACCGTCTTCCAGTACGATTCCGCCCCAGTCTCCTCTCAGCGCGGCGCCCGGACCGATGTAACAATTCTTCCCGATGATAACATTACCCGTTACAACAGCAAAGGGGTGCACGAAGGATGATTCGTGCACAACGGGGATGTAATTGTCGAATGAATAGATCATGTTATAATTGGCTGCAGTGAGTTAATATTTCATTTCATCATTCCCAGTTTTCGTCCTTTCGAAATACTGTTCCTTTGAAAAGTGCCACGAGTACCTTGTCCTGATTCTCCACGCGCACTTCGTAGATGCCAATCTTATTGCCCAGGCTTTTTTCTGCGGCGGTGGCGGTAAGCACATCTCCGGTTTTTACAGGTTTGATGTGGGAGATGGAAGTCTCGATCGATACTGCCTTGCGGCCGTGGCTGTTCGATGCGAATGCAAGCGCGCTGTCGGCGAGGGAATAACTGATGCCGCCATGCGCGATTGTGAAACCATTGCACATTTCTTCGCGAACCTGCATTCTCAATTTGCAAAATCCTTCTCCTTCTTCAAGCCTTTCAATTCCCAGCCATTGGGAGAAGAAGTCTTTGCTCATCATCTTATCTATGATCTCTGAAGGTTTCATGCAAGTAGATTATTCGCCCTTGAAATTTGGTTTGCGTTTCTCGAGGAATGCGTTCACGCCTTCCTGGTAATCGTGTGTCTGTGCGGCCTGCTGTTGGTACACATCTTCTTCCTGAATTTGCTGCTCGAAGGTGTTGGTGATGGAGAGGTTCAGCATCTTCTTGGTATATGCAATTCCCTTCGTTGGCATTCCGGCAAGCGTTTGTACGATTTTCTTAGATTCATCCATGAATTGTTCATCGGGAAATACTTTGTAGATCATTCCCATTCTTTCCGCATCGGCGGCAGATACTTTTTCGCCCAGCATCATCAACGCGGAAGCCTTCTGCCATCCAATTAGTCTTGGAAGCGTGTGCGTGCCACCGCTGTCTGGTATCAACCCAATCTTTGAAAATGCCTGGATGAAACTTGCCGAGGCAGTGGCAACTACAATATCGCAACAGAAGGCAATGTTCGCGCCGGCACCTGCTGCGACTCCATTAATGGCGGCAACAATGGGTTTCTCGAGGTTCCTGAGTCTTGTGATGATGGGATTGTAATGTTGAGAGATGATCACATTAAATCCCGGTGCGTTGGGCTGAGTGACTTCTGCGAGGTCTTGCCCTGCACAGAAACCTTTGCCTGCACCAGTGAGGTAGACAGCCCTGATGGAAGGTTTTTTACACTCGTCAAGTGTTTCCTGCAACAGCAGCGCCATCTCGCGGTTAAACGAGTTTAGTTTGTCCGGCCGGTTTAATGTGATGTATCCAACGCCATTAGTTTCTTCGAAAAATATCGGTGCCATTTATTGGGATTGAGTTTAGCGGAAAGTTATTTATAACCTTTATAAAAAATTAGATTATTGTCATGGTAAATTTAATTTTCCTGAATTATTGGGAGAGTTATAAGAAAGCGTGAAGGTAATTTGAAACATCATCAAGACCGGCCTATCTTAATTGTTCAAACCGGGAATTCTGGTGAATGCCTTGGAATCTGGTGGGGAGGTTTGTTGGCAGGTGTTAAGCTTTGGTTTGCGGGGAAGGATATTTTTAAAAATTGGCTTGCGCATCCTGTGGGAATTCAAAGGGTCTTGCGCCTCGTGGGCCCTCCCCGCATTTTTGCCCTCCCCCACCTCCAACCAGCCATTATTTACCCTGCCATGGCAATACTTCCCCAAACGAGGCCCAAAGCCCGCCCAGACACATGCCACACCCAACTATGGTTGTGAGATAATTAGTTTTCACAAGGCAACGCTAACCCTTCTGACCGATCAAGAAACAAATCTACCCTGGTACTATTTAGATTCAATGTGATCTTCCCTGATCTCCAGCGCTTTTTTCACGGGCCGAATCCCGTGAAATCCCCGGGCGGAATGGGGGAAACTCTCTAGCTTAAATCTAAAAGAATTTATATCCCTTAACCCGTGCTATAATTTTTCTAATCCGGGGGCTGTTTAACTAATTTATTACGGGATAAATCATTCGTGTCTAACACCCCCGTAAATCGTGCACTATGAATCATACAAGCCAGTTTCCTCGTCAAGATTCATGATGTCTATTATATTTTGCTTCTGTTGCTGCTTAATTTTCTTCTTGTAATTTATGATGTCTTCAAATCTTATTCTTCTATGCTTTCCCGTGTTGGTAAAAGGAATTTTTCCATCTTCAAGCAACTTAACTAAATGAGGTCTCGAGCATCCAGAATTTCTGCAGCTGCCTGCGTCGTCATCTCCTTTGTTATCGGTATGATTGAAATCAATTTTCCTTGACCCATGGCTTTGATGACATCACTCAATAGCAATAAGGATAAACGAAATGAACTTGCTATTCAAGACTTTAAGGGTCAATATTTTAGAACAAAGAGCTAAAATTTATGAGGGAAATTCATCAATGACACTTAAAATAATCAAACGGCTCATTGCAATCCCTGCATTGAAATAATGCCTTGCAGGCGGTTGATCCAAATTCGCTAATCCTTTCTGTGCGGTATGAATTACAGCGCGGACATTGAACGGCTTCATCGGGAGCGAAGAGATCGTTTCTGCAGACCTGCTGCTTGGGATTTGGCGGTGCAATCCCATACTCTTTCAATTTCATCTTTCCCGACTCACTCATCCAGTCCGTGGTCCAAGCCGGAGAAAGCACCATCTCTACATTTACATTATTAAATCCATGAGCGATCATGGCGAGGCGAATGTTGATGCTGATGGTATCCATCGCAGGACAACCGGTGTAGGTGGGAGTGATTATAATTGTCCACGATTCTTCACCATTGCTTTTGATTTCACCTTTTATATCTCTTACGATTCCAAGGTCGAGCACGGAGAGCACAGGTACCTCCGGATCCATCACTTCAGCGAGAATCTCCCGGATCTTTTCGATTTTTCCGGGCAGGGCAGTATGTTCTTTAGCATCGTTCAAGTTATTTACCATTCGTTGCCGGGATATGCACGCTGCATAAACTGAAGTTCGGCGAGTATGTAACCAAGGTGTTCGGTGTGAATTCCTTTCTTTCCTCCGCTTTGGTGCCATCCTTCTTCTGGAACCTGAAGTGTGGCTTCTGTAAGCACGGCCGAGACGCGTTCACTCCAATCGGTCTTCAATTTTGAAGGATCGACGCCTGTTCCGGCTTCGGCCAGTTCTAATTCAACATCTGAAGGCAGGAAGAGTTCGCCGGTATACGGCCAGAGATATTCGAGTGCATTAACAATTCGTTTGTGGCTTTCTTCAGTTCCATCGCCAAGACGAATAACCCATTCACTGCTCCAGCGCAAGTGGTAGGTGACTTCTTTCAGAGATTTAGTCGCGATGGCGGAAAGCTGCAGATCTTTGCTCTTTTGCATTTCTGTAAAGAGCAATGATTGAAAAGCGCTAACGAAGAATTGGCGGAGAATCGTCTGTGCCCAGTCGCCTTTCGGAAGTTCTACGAGAAGCAAATTTCTGAACTCGCGTACATCTCTAAGGTATGCCAGGGTATCTTCTGTCACCGGACGATCAGGCGTCTGCTCACTCATGAGTTTTGCAGCGTATTGGTAAAAATTTCTTGCCTGCCCGATTAGATCGAGTGAAATATTGGTGATGGCGATATCCTGCTCAAGCACGGGCCCATGTCCGCACCATTCGGAATTCCGGTGGCCGAGAATCAGGCTCGTGTCGGCGAGATGAAGCAAATAGTCGGTAAGAGAATTATCTCCCATGTATTGGTGTTATCGAATCATTAACTGATTAACTAATCAGCTAATTGTTTAATTACATATGTCCAACCTCGTCGGGCAGCTCGTAAAAGCTGGGGTGACGGTAAACTTTATCTTCTGAGGGTTCGTAGAATGCGCCGGCATCATCCGGGTTTGAGGCATGAATGTGTTTGCTTTCCACTACCCAGATGCTAATTCCTTCCATTCGTCTTGTATACACATCGCGGGCATTTTCCATTGCCATTTGTGCATCTGCCGCATGAAGGCTTCCCACGTGTTTGTGGTCGAGGCCCTGCTTGCTGCGAATGAAGATTTCCCACAAGGGCCAATCGGTGGCATCGGGTGTCTTTCCGATTGTTGCATTCGCACCTCCGGCCTTGTCTTCGGGAATGTCTCCGTAATAATATTTTCTCAGGAAGTTCATGATCATTGCTTGTTTTAGGCCACTAATTGACGTGCCGCGTTTTCACGTTCTTTTCGTTTGGCGGAATAGGCAGCAGCAGCTTCGCGCACCCATTGTCCTTCATCCCATGCATTTCTCCTTGCATCGAGGCGTTGCTTGTTGCAGGGACCATTACCCTTTACCACATTCCAGAATTCATTCCAGTCTATTTCTCCAAAATCGTAATGCTTTCTTTCGGGATTCCACTTCAGGTCTTTATCGGGAAGTTCCATCCCAAGCACCTTCACCTGTTGCGCGCACATGTCAACAAAGTTTTGTCTCAACTCGTCATTAGTCTTCCTCTTGATCTTCCACTTCATGCTCTGGTCGCTGTTAGTGCTTTCGCTGTCGCGTGGACCAAACATCATCAGTGAAGGCCACCACCATCGGTTGATGGCATCCTGACACATCTCCCTTTGTTCTTTGCTTCCGCGGGAGAGAGTCAGCAGAATTTCATATCCCTGGCGTTGGTGAAAACTCTCTTCCTTACAAATGCGCACCATCGCTCTTGCGTAAGGACCATATGAAGTGCGGCAAAGCATCACCTGGTTAAGGATGGCAGCGCCATCAACCAGCCAGCCAATTGCTCCCATGTCGGCCCAGGTGAGCGTGGGGTAGTTGAATATGGATGAGTATTTCGCCTTTCCGCTGTGCAGGTCATTGATCGTTTGCTCTCGTGTAACTCCTAAGGTTTCCGCAGCGGAATAAAGGTAGAGCCCGTGGCCTGCCTCATCCTGCACCTTGGCCATAAGAATGGCCTTGCGCTTCAGCGACGGGGCGCGTGTGATCCAGTTCCCTTCCGGCAGCATGCCCACGATTTCACTGTGCGCGTGCTGACTGATCTGGCGGATAAGAGTCTTGCGATAGGCATCGGGCATCCAGTCCCTTGGCTCTATCTTCACTTCGTTGTCGATCTTCTCCTGAAATAACTTTTCTAATTCCTGCACTGACATGTTAAGTGTTTGAATGCCAAATTTACGAAAAACTAACAGGCGTTGTAATATTAGGGCATTGAATCATATTAGGAATTGTGCGGATTGCGGATCATGCCCTGGCGAAAGTCAGGGTGAACATTGCGTAGCCGGGCAAGATTGTTGTTACAATTCCCGTGAAAAAACGGCAAATCCCCGGTGTTTTAACCGCAAATCACTTAGCATCCCTGTGTAGTTTTAAGAATGAATCGAAAACTCATTCAGAAGAAGATCTACACAGTAAGAGGTCAAAGGGTGATGCTCGATTTTGATCTTGCATTTTTGTATGGAGTGGAAACAAAGGTGCTCAATCAGGCGGTGAAGAGAAATGCGAGCAGGTTTCCATCGGACTTCATGTTTAAATTGAAAAAATCGGAGTGGGATTTTCTAAGGTCACAAATTGTGACCTTAGAATCTGAGGATGGAAGAGGAAAGTTTTCAAAGTACCTGCCATATGCATTTACAGAATATGGCATCAGCATGCTTGCATCGGTATTGAAAAGCGAACAAGCGATAAAGATGAACATAGCGATTGTGAGGGCGTTTATTTCATTGAGAAAATTTTCGATCGGCTATACGAAACTTGCAGAACAAATAAGGCTTTTGAAAAAGACGGCAGGAAATCACGACAAGAAAATAAAGGTGATTTACCTTGCACTGGAAAGATTGCTCGCCGAGGCGGAAAGAAAAAAGAAATGGGAGGGAAGAGAGCTGATTGGATTCAAAATAAAGAAAAAAGAATAGGCGAATTTTCTAAGGTCACAATTTGTGACCTTAGAAAATTGAGGCCTTCAAAATGATATCATGATTCGAATAATCATTCTGTGTTTATCGTTATTAATGGCCGATTTGGCCAGCGCCCAGCAAAAGACCTACTGCAATCCCCTGAATATTGATTACGGCTATTCTCCGATTCCAAATTTTAGTAAATGGGGAAGACATCGCTCTACCGCCGATCCGGTAGTGGTGAATTACAAAGGTGATTACTATCTCTTCTCTACAAATCAATGGGGATATTGGTGGAGCCCTGACATGCTCAACTGGAATTTCGTCTCAAGAAAATTCCTTCGACCATGGAATAAAGGCACATTCGATGAGCTCTGCGCGCCAGGAGTTGGAATTATTGGAGATACAATGATCGTATTCGGATCTACCTACACAAGAAATTTCTCGATATGGATGAGCACCGATCCAAAGAATAATGTGTGGAAGCCCTTGGTGGATTCATTCAGCATTGGAGGATGGGATCCTTCATTCTTTACCGATGACGATGGCAGATTATACATGTACAACGGAAGCAGCAACCGCTTTCCAATGTATGGCGTGGAACTCGACAGGACTACTATGCAGCCACTCGGCACAAGGAAAGAAATGTATACGCTCGAACACTGGAGATACGGATGGCAGCGCTTCGGCGAACACATGGACAATACCTTTCTCGATCCCTTTATTGAAGGATCGCACATGACGAAATACAAGGATAAGTATTACCTGCAATACGGTGCGCCGGGTACAGAGTTCAGCGGGTATGCCGATGGATTGCTGGTGGGCAACGGACCACTGGGGCCATTCCAGGCAATGCCAGATCCGCTTAGTTATAAGTTAGGCGGATTCGTAAGGGGCGCGGGACATGGAGCAACTTTTCAGGATAACTTCGGACAATATTGGCATATCTCGACAACAGTTATTTCAGTGAAGAATACTTTCGAGAGAAGACTCGGCGTATGGCCTGCAGGTTTCGATGCCGACGACAGAATGTTTTGCAATACTACCTTCGGCGATTACCCTCATTTCATTCCTTCGAAGGAAATCGATGGATCTAAATATGGCGATGTAGGGAAGTCACCTTATTTTACAGGCTGGATGCTGTTAAACTTCAACAAACCTGTTAAAGTCTCTTCAACCCTCGGCGGTTATCATCCTAATAATGCCGTGGATGAATTGATCAAGACCTACTGGAGTGCAAAAACCGGCGATAAAGGCGAATGGATCGAAACTGATCTTGGCAATGTTTCAACTGTGAACGCCATTCAAATCAACTATGCCGACCAGGATGTGAGTTTTCCCAAAGAAATGGATACTATCTTCCTCGGAAAGACAATCGGACTTTACCATCAGTACAAGCTTTCGTATTCACGTGACGGAAAGAAATGGAAACTGCTTGTTGACAAAAGTAACAACACAAAGGATGTTCCTCACGATTATATAGAACTCTCGCAGCCTGTTCAAGCGCGCTACATTCGACTCGAGAATATTCACATGCCTACAGGAAAATTCGCGATAAGCGGACTCAGAGTTTTTGGAAATGGAAACGGGCCGAAGCCCGATACTGTAGAAGGATTCATCGTCTTGCGTACAGCAAAAGACAAGCGCAGCGCATTCATTAAATGGAAACCGGTTGACAATGCTTTTG
>CBINHQ010000033.1:0-12026 GCA_966250475.1 uncultured Chitinophagaceae bacterium | reverse complement strand
AATTTCTTTCCTTTCAATGGTAACTTTCGTACTTGCTCCAGCAGCATCCTTGTGCTGTAAAAGAATCCTGGATGAAACACACCCGGAGGTATCTGTAATCTTAGTCCTTCGAAATTGTAGCCTCGCGTGGTGGAAAGATATTTTTCGAGCGCGGGCTTGTAGGTTCTTGAAACGATATGCCTGATAACTGTCTTCATCAGAATCCCTCCAGTTCAGGTTGACGATATTTCCACAAAACCTGCAAGGCTTTCAATTCATAAGGCTTGCGGTAAACTCCAGTGTAGTACCTCAGTCCCGCGAATCCTTTCATGATGGTGCGCTTCATCCTGTTCAGCCTGAAGTCTGATACAGTGGGATAATAACCATTCAACACAGTTTCAAAATCCCTGATCTTATTCACCATTGCGGGAGTGAGCCAGGGAGTGAGTGGGTTCTTTCTCAAATCGAAGTTTTCCCATTGCGGACTGATCCAATCCTCGAGCTTCTCTGGGAATCGAAAGCCGCTTGCTTGTACCTGGGAGTACATGTCGCTGCCTTCTGTCGGTACAGGACTGTACACATAGATCACGATTTCCGTTTTTGGATTAATGCGTTTTATCTCCCGGATGAATGCAATGTCCTGGTCGATCTGTTTCATCACCAGGTCCGGTGTCTCTGCAGGTGTGCCGAGCACAAAGGAATATTCAGGTATGATGTCAAACTTCGCCATTCTAGCAGCGAAGGCTTTGATTCCTTCTGCAGACTGAGTTCCGCCCTTGTCCATCTTCTTTAGTATCTCATCATTTCCCGTCTCCGCGCCGAAGAAGATCATCTTGCAACCGCTCTTTCGCATTAGTGCCAGAGTCTCGTCTGAATATTTGCCGATAGTGTCGATCCTTCCTTCTCCCCACCATACCATTCCATCGTTCATCACCATGCGGGAAAACTCTGCTGTCCTTTTTTCGGAGACGAAGAAATTATTGTCGTGAAACTCGATGGCATTGCCACCAAATCTATCGCGCAGGAATCGGATGTCTTTATAGATCAGCTCTGCCGATTTACCCTTCCACCTTGCATTGTAGATCGGAACCACTGCGCAGAAGGAACATTTGAAAGGACAGCCCATGCTCGAATGATAAGCAATGGTGCGGGTGCCGAGGTAAGTCTTGCCGAGGTATCTCTTGATCGGATAAAAGGTATTCAGTTTCTCATAGGGAAGCGGAGGTAAAGTATCGGGATCATAAAGCTCATCTCTTCTTGTCTTGACGATGTTGTCGCCATCACGATAAATGAGATTACCGATGAGATCGACTGGTTGCTTTCTTGTAATTGCATCGAGCAAGCGTGGAAATGCTTTCTCTCCCGGGCCATTCACAATGTAGTCAACGTATCCGGAGGTGAGGACAGGCTTCGGTTGGTTCGATGCAAAGTATCCTCCCCAGATGATGCAGATGTCAGGATATTGTTGCCGTATTCTCTTAGAGATAGGAATTGCCTGTCGAAGTTGCGGCCCCGGCATGGCCGTGACTCCCACGAAGCCGAATCCGCCCTGATCAAGGTAAGCTGAGATCTTCTTCCATGGATCGGTCTCCATGTTTCCATCCACGATAACATAGTCGTACAGGCCTTCTATTGAAGAGGCAACGCTAAGGATCGAATTCGGGATCCGGGGCTTGTAATTCGCGCTCCTGGGGTTGAAGAGTAATACTCGCATCTTGGATTCACAGTAGAGCTAATTGATTGATTAGCTATAATGTTGAATCGCATTAGCGAAGCAAATAGTTGCCAGCCTGACCTTGTTTATGCCGCCAGGTCGCATAAACATTGTGCACATGCGTAAGTGTGTGCGATTCTTCCCCAGCAAATGAATTTTCAACGCTAAAAAGCATGATGCGATGTATGCCATACTCGAAGCGTTCTTCTAACGCCAACTCCCGATACCTCGCCATTCCATCTGGAACAGGAAGCCCGAATGCTTTGGATATTTCCCTTCCGAATGGAAAATTCTCCCTGGGCTTCGGATCCTGCATATGATTCCTGCCAAGCGAGTAGACTTGCCGGTACATTGCCGGGTTCATCTCCGAAAGCAGTATTCGCTGTTGCCTGATCACCTGTGCGCAGGCCTTTCCCGCATGTCGAAGGGAAATGAGGTAATGCGATTCGCCGACTGGGCCGTGCAGGTCGGTAGGAAACAGGTTGAAGTTCTCACCTTCCTTTACCGTGATAAGCGAGATAGTTCTCGGAACTGCGTATGCAATGTGCACCTGCGAAAGGAGGTTTCCAGGGAGAAAGACATTACCCGGTTTGCGGTTGTACAGCTTATCATGAAGCGAAATGGCCAACTGGTTCAGGCCTGGGAGGAAGGAATGACTCCCTTTCTTCCCGCGATAGAATCCCAGGTTCAAGCCGCCACTTGCCATCTCATGGATTTTTTCCATTTTCAGCGAAGCCACAGCATCCTTTTTCCCGAATCGCTCGTTTGGAGATAGGAGTTTTTGCGAGAAAATGATCTCTGCCGTGGTAGGGATGGTGTGACCAGGGTAGAATTGGATCGCGAAGATCAGCGGGCTGTATCCAACGAATGTGTGTGTAGTGGAGATCTCATTCACGATTACGCCTTGGTTAGTGAGGTAGACCCGCAACGTTGATTCGAAAGTTTGCTTGTCAATGCAGAGATAGTCCTGGGTGAACTTCAAGCCACTCAACTTCATCAGGAGGCGCCGTGTGAGATTCATCGTTTAAAACTAATAAAAATAATTCCGGGTAACTCATGCATATTTTAAGCGCAGGTTACAGCCACACCCGCGGAGTCGACTCCCCACTCGAATGGCTTTCCAGGATCGGCTTTTACACAGGCATCCTCGAAGAGCTTGCAAAAGATAATCGTGTCACGAGCATCGAGCAGATCGATTACGATGGCATCATGGAAAGAAACGGAGTGGAGTATCACTTCCTTAATTCACGACCGGGTGTGTCGAAGGGTGTGGCGAAACTGAACAGGTACATTCGCGACCTTTCTCCCGATGTGGTGTTGATTAATGGGCTGAGTTTTCCACTGCAGGTGATCAATCTGCGAAGCATGTGGCCTTCCCTAACGAAAATAATATTGTTGCATAGAGCCGACAAACCCGCGAAGGGAATCAAACGCGGGCTGCAGGGTTTTGCCGATCGATGCGTGGACCATTATGCCTTCATCTCAGAAGAAATGGGAAACAGTTGGGTGAAGAAAGGAATCATATCAAGCAGGAAAAAAATCATCGAGGCTATCGATGCTTCTTCTGTTTTCAATTATGGCAACAGGGAAGAGGCGCGAAACATCACAGGCGTGAGCGGCAATCCTGTCTTTCTTTGGGTGGGAAGGCTCGAAGCCAACAAGGATCCGGTGACTGTGGTGAAAGGATTCCAAAAATATGCGGCAGAGAATCGTGACGCGAGACTCTACATGATATTTCAGGATAATGGGCTTCTGAACGAAGTCAAGAGACTTGTAGCTGAGAGCGAAGATCCCGACTGCATTCGGCTGATTGGAAAGGTGGAAAGAGATGACCTTGAACCATGGTACAACAGCGCCGACTATTTCATTTCAGGATCGCATTATGAAGGAAGCGGCATCTCGGTAGTCGAATCCATGTCTTGCGGTTGCATCCCCATTCTTACCAATATTGTTTCATTTCGAAAACTTTCTTTGAACGGAACATGCGGAGTGTTGTACAAGGCAGGTAATGCCGATGCCCTTTACAACGCATTAAATCGCCTGGGGGAAATTGATAAGGATGAAATGCGTGAGCGCATCTTGTCCGCATTCCGTGAAAATTTTTCATTTAGAGCAATAGCAGGTAAACTCAACTCTGTCATTCATCATAATGCGCACAACCCAACTCCGGCATAACATGAAGGCCTGTATTACACATCCGAGGGTTAGCATCATCATCACGACTTACAATGGTTCAAATTACATTGCCGAGACGATTGAAAGCGTGCTTGCGCAAGACTTCCGTGACTGGGAATTGATTGTGGTGGATGATGGCTCCACAGATAACACCAGGGAAATCGTTCGTTCCCTTCAAGACGAACGCATCAATCTCATTGAAGCTGGAAGGATTGGCAGAAACGGAATGGTGAAGAACATCGGTCTCGATCATAGCCAGGGAGAGTACATCGCATTCATCGATCATGATGATTTATGGCATCAATCTAAATTATCAAAACAGGTGAAGGCGCTCGATGAGAATCCTGAACTTGGTTTCTGCATGACCGGAGGTTATAACTTCAGGGAGCGTGGAGTTCCCTGTGAATATTTCTATTCCCAACGCGAAGGAGAATGGAGCGGCTCTGTCTTCCAGGCATTATTCGAATCACGTCTGAGCGTTTGGACGCAGGCCTTGCTGATAAGACGAACCTGTGTGGATGAGGTGGGCGGATTCAGTAAGGATGCCAAAGCTACCGACCCTTTCTTCATTGCGGAAATTGCATGCAGGTTCAATGCACTAATCATCTATCAGCCACTTGTCTTTCGCAGGCTTCATAATTCCAATTACTCCATCCATAATTGGGAGGAGGGACAGGAGGAAGGCATAGCCATGATCAGAAAGTATGCTGCTTCGAAAGATTTGTCTCCCATGGTCGCAAGGAAAGCTCTTTTTAGGTCATACATTCACGCAGGGGAGAAATATCTGCGAGTCAACAGGCCAGGGGCAGCGATGAGGAATTTTCTTTCTGCATGCAGGCAACAGCCCATGAATCTGATTCCCTGGAAGAAGATGGGGAAGGCGATTGTGTGGTCGATAAGAAGAAATTAATTGCCGATCACTTCAATTAGGCTGGTCGTTGAAGGACTTGCTGATGGGAGAAGAGAAAAACCAAATGCAGACATGATCTCTTTCACAGTTTCTTCCATATAGAATCTGCGGGGAAGTGCAGCCACGATATGCTGCAATTGCAGAATGGCTATGCAGGCCTCCTTCATTTCTTCAACTGAATTCGCAATCTGCCAACCATCAATCTCGTTCCTCATCGGACTTACAGTACTCACTACCCGGCATCCGCAGGCAATCCCCTCGAGACAGACTCCCGGGAAACCTTCATAAGAAGAAGGATGAAGAAGAATCCTGGATTGGGACATTTTTTTGATCACTTCATCGTAGGGCAATTCACCCGTGAAGCGAATGTGATTTGAGAGATCGAGTTCTTTTGCCAGACCTTCCAGTTTCTTTCGTTCCGGGCCATCGCCAATGATCATCGCCTTAATGTCAGGATATGAATGACGAACTTCATTTACGACCTGGATGAATCGCTCAAATCGCTTTAGAGAAATCAGTGAACCTACGCCGAGGATATCAATAATTCTTTTATTGTTATCGGGAGAGATTGTATCAAGGTCAATCCCTGGTGTAATTACTCTGGCAGGCCTGCAGTCATGGTTTCTTTCAAACTCATCCTGAAGAAAATCAGATAGCGCAATCAGGTCGCCTTCCCGCAGCTTTAGTTTCGCGGGATAAGGATTCTTCTTTCTTGCATCCTGTCCCATGATCCAGTTAAGGTGAGGAACTCCAGTCATTTTCGAAAATGCTGATCCCACTCTCGCACATTCTCCATGCCAGAAACTCAACATTCCGACAATGGGAGTTGAATGATGTATTTCCGTGAGCCGGTTCATTATTCTTTTCCTGTTGATCCACCCCCTGATGCCAGTGCGGTTTCTTCCGCCGAATGATTCTATGCGAATGCCTTTCCACTTGTATGAATCTCTTCGATAGGGATATTGCAGGGCGAGGACGATTGTTTCAGTTTCTGGATTCATCTCCGCAAACTTTCGCACGAATTGCTGCTGCATGGGTAGGCAGGTCGTATCATTCTCCGAGGTAGGAAATCCCGGCAACAACATGACAAAAGAATTTGACTTCCTATTCATCGAGAGATACGATTTTATTGCAATGGTTCAGCAATTCCTTTTCATGCGTAATGAGGACGATGATCTTTCCTCCATTAGCGATTTCCTTTAAGTTCTTCATTAAGTTGACGGATGATTCGCGATCGAGTTCGTTGAATGGCTCATCGAGAAGAATCACATCCGCGTTTTTATATAATGCTCTTGCAATGGAGATGCGTTGCTGCTGGCCACCGCTGATGTTTCTTCCGTTTTCCATTATCTCGGTTTGAATTCCGTCGGGCCAGGTATTCACCAAATTGTCCAGTCCCGATAGCCTCATCACCCATTCCAGCCTCTCCCGGTCATGTCCGGATTCCTCAAGGGTAATGTTGCGTAACAGCGTATCGTGAATGAGAAAGGTTTGTTGCCTTACGTAGGTAAAGGAAGGCCAGAATCGTTTTGCCTCGCCATTCGTCACCTGTGTGTTGTTGATCCTCAATTCACCCTTGTGGTGGTGATGGAAACCAAGCAGGATGTTGAGCAGCGTGGTTTTTCCTTTTCCGGAAGCGCCTGTGATTCCTGCCAAGTCGCCTTTCTTCAATGAAAGTGAAAAATCGCGCAGGAGCGCTGAACTTCCGAAGTTGAAGCCCATTCCATCGATCAGAATTTCCCTCACGGCATCACGAGCTTCGGCTACTTCATTTTGCGATTCAATGTTGTTTCCGGATGTAAGTTCCGCGGGTTGGAAATCATAAGCCTTTATCTGCCCGCTCACGTTCACAATCTTTACTATACCCGGAATGATCTTGTAGGCTGCTGCCACAAACGCGGCAATTGTGATAAGGGAAGATTGGTCTGCGCTTCCGTTCCATGTGGCGATCGTCATTAGGAGAAATAAGCCGAGTATGGCAAAGATCTCCATCATCCGGGAGGGAAGGGCTTGCAGGCTGTGCGAGTTGAATAAGTGTGTACTGAATTCGCGGCGATGCCTGGTGAACCGGTTGTGGAAGAATCTGTTCTTGTTCAAAATGTTTCCTTCCACGAATCCATTCAACGCATCGAGCAGGTAGCGGAAGGATCGCTCGTTGCTGTCCTGAATGTCTGTCTTTGCTTTTCCGAGTTTCTTTCGAATAAAATGGAAGACGATTGCCACAGGTGGAAGAAGAATCAGTAACAATAGCAGGAAGACTTGTGGATTGAAGATGATTATCGCTGCAAGAGCAATCATTACAAGAAATGATTGTGCGATCACCTGCTGCCATCCCGCAAGCATGTACTGTGCGAATTCAAACGGCTGGAAGCAGATCTTTCGAATATGGAATGAAGAATCTGTTTTGGTAAACGATTCCATTCCGGATTGCTGAAAGCTAAGGAGGTTCTCCGAGGAAATTCTTACCGCCACATCGCCAATGAATCTGAACTGCGACCTCGTCACAAGCCATGCCGCAATATTTTTTATGGTGAAGAGACATAGGAAGAGCCAAATCAGCATTGGAGAACCATTATCTGCCGCCCACGCAGGAAGAAGTTCAAACCTGGCTGTCGGCTCAAGGTAGAAGTTCACGATCCAAAGCAGCATTGCCAGGAAAGCGATGTCGAGCATGCTAATGATTGAAGACAGCAAAGTATGCGCGACGAATTTCTTTCGCTCGGAGTGATTGAGTATTGTCCATGTATTTTTAAAACTCTTTCGCAATTTGATCTGTTATTGCCGCCATTAGACTTCACCCGCCACAGTCTTCCTCTTCGCTGTTTTAGGGACGCGGATCGATGCTGTGTATTTTCTTGTTCTTCCTTTCTGCAGCTTGTAAAGTTTTGTGTACTTCAGAAAAACCTGGTGAGCGGTGTTAATGGCAATTGTGAAGCCATCGTGTCCATCGAGGAATCCCAGCCTGAGAAAATATCCATTGATAAACGCCCATGCAGGATGAACCACCAACTTGAAAAGTGAACTGCGTTTCCCCGAAGCATACATCGATGCTGCGGCAATAGAGCTTAGCCTGTTGTTTTGCCAAACATGATCATCCACGGTGGCAAATGAATAGTGCAGAATGTTGCCTTCAAGTTGCTTCACCTGGAAGCCTTCCAATAGTTCAATCTTATCATGAGGATTCAATCCACCCCATTTCCCGATCCTCCTGTCGAAGAGACGTATCTTCTTATCAGGATACCAAAGCCCGTGACGAATATATCTTCCACAGAAATTGGTGCAGCGATTCATCCTGTATGCGCGAAATTCAAAACTCTGCTTTTCGCGAAGTATATTTTCCGCGAGAGTTTCGTCCAATGCTTCGTCTGCATCGAGACTGAGTATGTAATCGTAAGTGGCGTATTGAATTGCCAGGTTCTTCTGGCCGATGTATCCCCTGAATTTTTCCTGGTAAATAATTGCCCCCAACTCTCGTGCGATCTCGCAGGTTCGATCCGTAGAAAATGAATCCAACACAATCACCTCATCCGCCAATCCCTTCACCGAAGCAATACACCTTGCGATGTTCAGCTCCTCGTTGAACGTGATTATGACTACGGACAATGATTGCATGGCGATTTATTGACAGCCTCCTTCTCCAAATCGTTAATTACGGGCAGAAGGTTGGCCTTCATCCCCGTCAACAACCACGAAAAATACAGGAATGAAGAAGTACATGAGACCGTATTGCGATTCGAGAATTGATTCAGTAAAGGACCAGGCAAAAAGGATTAATGCGGTTATGAACGAAAGACGGTTTCCTGCCGCGATTCTAAACATTCCAAACCAGAGGACAGCCAGAACCACGAGGCCGACCAATCCCGACCTGAGAGTCGTCTCCAGGAACTGATTGTGCGTGTTGTAGCCGAGGTAGCCATTGTCTTCAGAACCGGGAATGCCCTTGTACATGTGTTTCGCTGCATACAGGCTGTCCAATTTCTCCTGAGCGTCACCCGGACTTACGCCCCGCAGCCAGGCTGATTCAGAGTTGAGTATTTCGCCCGTGAATCTCCATTGCATCAGCCGGAATTGCAGTCCATCGAAATAGTCTGCCGGATCGTATCGATCCTGTTGCAATACGGAAAGATCCGTGTGCAGCAATTCGCGAAAGCGGTCACTCACCGGCGACTTCAACTGCAGTGCAATGGCCAGCAGCGCAACGACGGACAGCGAGCCAAAAATCCATTTCTTCCTGCCAGTTTCTGGCGCGGGGATTTTTCTCAATGCTGTGAAGAGAAAATATATCATCCCCAACCCGATCATGATCTTCGAAGAAAGTAGAATGAGGAATGTTATAAGGATTGGCAGCATCATCCATTTGATCATTCCCGAAAATGGGGGCAGTGAATGTTTGCTCTTTTCCATCAACAAAACTATTCCCACTATCACCAGAAAGGAAAGATAAATGGCGTGCTGTGAAATTGAATATGCAAATTCATGGTAAAAGAAAACCGAACTCGATCCCGTCTGTGCATAGTTGTTCACCGCGACGAAAAAACAAACCAGGAATGCGGCAATAAGCAAGAAACAATAGTATCGTGCTAGCAAGGTAATGATCACTTTTGGCGGAGGGCAACAAATCAAAGCAAGCGGAACCAGTACGATCGCCGACTTCGTTCGAATGCCTTCAAGGCTTCCATTGAAATCAGTCGAATACAGCATTCCGGATGCATGCACTAAAAACGAAAGCAGGCAGACGATAAGCAGGAAGCGATATGCAGGCTTCCAGGAGAAATTCCATGTCTTGAAAATGACAGCCGCAATGATGAGTAATCCTATTGAAATGCTGCTTATCGCTCGCATGGAAAACACGAGACTTGCCAGGAGCGCACAGTAAATAAGAAGGATGATTTGCTCTTTGAAAATCCCGGACCGGTATTTTTCCTGAGTAGACATATTTGTCAATTGACAGGATGCATCTTTGCGCGCAGTGCGATGCGATGTCGGATGGTACTGATGGTTGCGTAGGCAAAGGCCAATCCGAGAAAGAGCACGAGCCCAATCACAATCCATGGAATCAATTTGGGTCCTGAAGGCTTCTCAAACCTGCTGAAGCTTTGCAGCACCTGGACGGCGTCGGCGAATTGAAGTTCTGCCTTGAATCCGAGGAGGCGTTCGTTCACCTCAAGCCATTGCCGGTTTATGCTTCCTGCGTCTACGATCATCGCGGATGATGAGTTTGACTTACCCCTCAACATTCCATCGAGCAGACTTCGGGTAGTGTCGATCCTTCTGATTTCTTCTTCTGTCTTCCGAATCATCTCTCCAAGGTCGGCACGCCGCTGTCTTAGCTTCGCGTTGATGTATTCGCTGTTTCGCAAACCATGAAGTATGCCTTTCTGCAATTCATCCAGCACACTATTATCTGAAACTGTCACTTCGATGTAGAAACCATTCGGATTTTCCGAGGTGAATACCTTCTGGATTTCCTCAGCCTTGATGCGCTTCAATGGCTTGAGCGTTTCTTCGCTCACATTGAAGACCCTTGCGAGGGCAGCATACTCGCCGTTGCCCAGTAATGCATTCCAGTTTGAAACTATCTGCATCTGCTCAGGGTTGGTGAGGATGAAGGAATGCAGAACGAGCTTTGACTTGTACACATTTGGCAGCCATTTGAACATGAAGATGCCGGCAGCGATACCAAGAATGGTGGCGCTGATGAAAATCCAGAAGTATTTCCGGAAGAATGATACGCTCTTCTCCACGAGTACGATGAGGTCGATATCATCATTCGGGCTTTGTTGTATTCTCGAGTCGGCGAGCATTTATCGAAAATGTGTTTAGTTATGGGCACAACGCTCCATTAGGTCGTAACCGTTTTTTTAATCGGATGTATTTTAATGAAGGTTGCCTCGGATAAGTGAAAGAGTATGAGAGATTCTTATTGCACCTTGTTATCTTCGTCAGTGCCTTAAAGGAAGCCGGCTTAAAGCTTATGAAAGTAAACATCTACTTTCTCGTTGTGTTTATTTACTTCTTCGTGAATGCTGTTGGTTTGCCCTTCGGCCTGACATGGATGTCAGTGTTTGCGCCATTGTTTTACGCGTGGATCTTGCTCAAGCGAAAGAAGGATGTATTGCTTCCCTTTCTGTTCGTGCTGCTTCCTTTCGCGGCTATTCATCTCACAAGGCCTCACCTGGAATTTGAAGCCTACCTGGTCTCTCTTCTGAATTTATTGTTGGTCTATGTGTCGTGCCAGGCATTTTATACGCTCGTACGTTGTACCGATGTTCTGGAAAATGTCTTCAGGAGGATACTATTCATAAACTTCTTCGCTTGTCTACTTGCAATTCCATTGTACTTCACGCCTGTTTGGGACTGGGTGTGGATGGAGCAATCAATTTCTGCCGGCATATCTGACTTTCGAAGGCTGAAGTTATTTACCTACGAGCCATCCTACTATGCACTACTCTTCATGCCTCTATTCTTCTTCTTTCTCTTTGGATATTTCTTCAGGAAGAACACAATCAGACCTGCATTCTTGTTGCCAATGCTCATCCTGCCGTTGCTACTTTCATTTTCAATTGGAGTGATTGGTGCGGCATTCATCGCGCTTTTGCTTACCTCGGCTGTCCACCTGCGAACCTTTCTCAAGAACAGGAGGATTTTCAACGCGCTTGTGTATTCCGGCGCAATCGCAATCACAGGCGCTTTCATTTTGTTTGTGTTTTTTCGTGACAATCCTTTGTTCCTTCGCATTGCCAATATCTTCGAAGGGCAGGACACTTCAGGGAAAGGAAGAACCGTGGATGCATTCATCCTTGCTCAGAAAATCATCGAGGGAAATGAGGCCTGGGGAATCGGCCTTGGCCAGATCAAGACAATGGGATACGACATCATCAGGAGTTATTATCTCTATTACACCGATCATCCCGTTGCAATTCCTAATGCTGCAGCAGAAACGCTCACGATCTTCGGCTGGGTTGGATTATCTCTTAGAATTCTCGTACAGGCAGTATTGTTTATCCTTACAAAGCCCTGGAAGAATCCCTACCGCCTCACCCTGTTCTTCTTCATCTTCATTTATCAGTTTACCGGGAGTTATATTACTAATTTGGGGGAGTATGTTTGTTGGATTCTTGCTTTTGTAGAAGTACGCGGGGGAAGGAAGGATGAGGCACTTTAGGTTTAAAAGTTTAAAGGTTTAAAGGTTTAAGGGTTTAAGGGTTTAGGGTTGGAAGTTTGAGGTTTGCTGAGAGGTCCCTCATC
>CBINHQ010000032.1:0-12269 GCA_966250475.1 uncultured Chitinophagaceae bacterium | reverse complement strand
CCTTGTGCCGCCACTCAAAGTGCGCATCGATTGGCGCGATAGTTTGTCCAGGTGATATCTTTCGATCAGCTCTTCATCGAGTTTCTCGCCCTTCATTCCACGAAGGTTCTTCAGCATCTCAAAAAGCTGCCCAACCTTCATGTTGTCGGGATACCTGCCAATCTGGGGCATGTAGCCAATCCTGCTTCTATATGCAGGGTCCTGCGTGATGGCCTTCCCTTCCACGAAGATCTTGCCACTGTCAGGCCTCACCATTCCCAATATACTCTTGATGAGTGTTGTCTTGCCCGAGCCATTCGGCCCTATCAGAGAAACCACCTGGCCCTCGTCGAAGCTCGCCGATACATCGTTCAACGCCTTCAACTTTCGGAATTGCTTGCTTATATGTTCAATGCGGATCATAATGTCAATGCTTTCATGAGTGGCGAATCATCAAATAAATTCTCTGGAGTCAGGCTGGGAATCGCCTTCTCAGCCTTATCGATTAACGCGATGGTAAAACTCCTAAGCAGTATCAATGCATTCGGGTTCTGTTCCACGATCATCGAATACATGCTTACTGGATGATACGGCACATCGCCGATTCCATCCTTGTTGATATCATATCCTTCATACTTATCCCAATAGTTTCGGTAAAATTTATTGAGCACGAGCGAACCATTAGTGCCCACATCGAAACTGTTGCCGAAATAATTGTTCAGGAAGAATTCATTCTCATTGCAGCTTGCCTGCACCTTCATCGCCCATCCATTCTCACGGAATGTATTGCGATGAACCATGATGCGATTTGTTCCTTCCATGAAGATGCCAACCGTGTTCTTGTGAAAAACATTATTGTGCACATCGCTGTCAGAAATATCTTTTAGCAGAATGCCGTATGATGAAGCGACCCAGTTGTTTTCGAAATGATTCAATTCCATTTTGACCTTCTTCGAATACATCACAGCCACGCCAGCACCGTTTGAGCGAAACGTATTGCCGATGTAGTGATCATCATTCGAAAACATGAAGTGCAGGCCGTAGCGTACATTGCCTTCACTAAGGTTGTTGCTTATAACTGAGTGTGTGACAAATTCGAAGTAAATGCCATCCCGGTGACCCGTAATCACATTTCCTACGATGTATGCCTTGCTCGACTTCCAGAGGTGAATGCCATTTCCAGTGAGTTGCTCACTGCCCGGAATGCCTGCTATCTTGTTGTTCTTTATCACCATGTGCACCGAGTTAGAGACATGAAACGCGAAGTAGGAATTGAACACCGCATTTTCCTCGAGAGTCACATCGTAAGAGTCCACCACCTTCACCGAGGCAAAATCATTCAGTGCGGAATATCCGCTGTTCTTAAAATGAATGCCTTTGACCTTGATATGCTTCCCGGAAATGGTGAATATCTCGTACTTGTTCTCGCCTTCCAGCACAGGATTGTTCATTCCTATTATGGTTAGAGGCTTCGTGATCGTCATGGCGCCTTCCTTATAAACGCCTGCCTTCAGAAAGATTGTATCGTAAGGAGAAGCGAGAGATATTGCTTCCTTCAGGCTGGTGACCTTCTCACCATTGCCCACAACGATGCTTCGTGAAAATGCAAGTTGAGTTGCCAGTAATAGTATGCATAGGTAAGCGGTACGCATTATCTTATTTTCAGTCATTGTATAGTTGAGCCCATGTAACCTCTTCTGCCGATTTCTCTGTCTTTACCTTCTCTGCAGCTTCCTTGTTGCTGAAGCCGGCTACATTTCCATTCATCGGGCTCTTCAGCTCCGGACTGCGAAGCAGTATTGCCTTCTCCACATCTGTCAGGTCATGCGGCTGCTCATAATCCACGATTAATTTCAGCGCTACATCTTCCTCCGCCACTCTTCCTTCCTTCATAAAACCAATCATGCAACGCAAATCATCAAACTTGTAAACCTTCGTCTTCTTCGTCACAATTTCTGCTCCATATTTAGGATCCGAAATGTTCATCTTGCAGAATGCGCATGAGTCAGTGCCGAGGGTTATTGGCTCTGGCTTCGGTGTACATGAAGCTAGTCCCAGCGTAATAACGAGCGCAAGCGCCGCTACCGGGATATTCCTCTTCCTTCTACCCTTCCATTCCCGGTAGAATTCAAAGAACCAAACTCCGAATGCAAGTATGCCCGCGCCTACAACTATCCATCCTGCGACATCTGGAAAAGAATACGCATCGAAATTCAGTAGGCGTTTATGCCCGAATAATGGTGGTTGATAAGATAGACCCGGAACCTGAATCGGTGCATTCGGGTCGAGATTGTGACCGTAGTCGTAAGCCCACCTATAGAAATCATACATCGCGAGAATACCACCTATCGCCGTGAGCACGATGTAAGCAAACAAGAACTTCCTGTTGCCGGATATTGCTACTGCCATTCCCAAAAGCATAAAGAAGCCCACCACGTAAGGAAGAAACTTGAACTCGGGAAACATATCAACCGTGATATGCTTCATACCGATGTAGTGGTTCAGCCCGTTTATTACATCCACATCGCCCTTTATGTCGTTGATCCAGATCTTCATCACTAGCCCTTCAGGATATTGAGGCGCAAAGAGATCAATTCGCCAGGCTGGAAGAAAAAACACCGCAATCAGAGCACCCGAAGCAAAGGCTACCAGAATCCTGGATGTAATGCTGAGCTTATTCATAGTGATTCATTTAAAAAAAAGACTTCCGGAACACTAGGTTCCGGAAGTTAGTTAATAAAAAACAAGAACCTAAACTTAAACCTACTATTTTGATGGTGGAAGCAACACCGCATCCACAACATGAATTATTCCATTGCTTGCTGGTATTGATGCTACAATATTCGCCGAATTATTTACCATCACCTTTCCGTCTTTCACATTGAGCGTAATATTATCGCCGTTCGCCTGTCCTATAACCTGTCCATCCTGCATGTTTTCCGTTCTGTAAACCGCCAGAGCCACATGATATTGCAGGATGTCCTGCAATTCAGCCTTCTTATCATCTTTCATCAATCCTTCGAGTGTGCCTTCGGGCAACTTGTCAAAAGCCGCATTCACCGGAGCGAATACAGTAAAGGGTCCGGCATTCGAAAGGGCAGTTACCAGTTCCGCCTGTTTTAGTGCCTTAACCAATGTGGTGTGATCGTTAGAGCCCACTGCGATCTTTACTACGTCTTTCATTGATTCATCGTCGCTAACCGATTCCTGGCCTCCGGCTATTGCAGCGGTGGATTCATGATTGTGCGTGGTTGCAGGTTCAGTCTCATTATTGCATGCAGTAGCAACCGTAACAATTCCTGCAAGCAACATCAACCTGGGTTTCATTTTGATGGCATTTAGTATTAATAGGAGCCTGTTGAAACTTCGTGCTCCAACAGGCATTATCTGCTATTTGGTATCAGTTGAAGGACTGGTTTTGCCTGTGCCGAAACTGATGGGCACGTTCGATCCCGCTGGGCTAACCCTGATGTAACCCGACATCTCCTGGTGCAGCGCTGAGCAGAAGTCTGTACAATAGAATGGGAAGATTCCAGTCTCAGACGGTGTCCACTTCATTGTAGATGTCTCACCAGGCATGATCAGTAATTCCGCCGTGTTCGCGCCCTTGATAGCAAAGCCGTGTGGAATATCCCAGTCCTGCTCGAGGTTGGTGATGTGGAAGTACACATCATCACCCATCTTGATTCCTTCAATGTTGTCAGGAGTGAAGTGAGAACGAATCATCGTCATATACACATGCACTTCCTTGCCCTTGCGTTCCACCCTGGTAAAGTTGTCGCCTTTAGCAGCATGCGGGTGAGCATTCTCCTCGATCTTATAGATCTTCTGGCTGTTCTTCATAATCATGCTCGCAGGAATTGCCTCTGCATAGTGCGGTTCTCCAATAGTTGGGAAGTCGAGGATGAGTTTCATCTTCTCACCAGTGATATCATAGATCTGCGCACTTTGTGTAAGCTCAGGCCCAGTTGGAAGGAAGCGGTCTTTGGTGATCTTGTTATAAGCAATCACATACTTGCCATGTGGTTTTTTCGTAGGACCACCAGGCACGCTCAGGTGACCGATAGAATAATACGTAGGAACCCTGTCGAGTACCTTTAGGTCTTTCACATTCCACTTCACAATCTCAGAAGAAACGAAGAATGATGTATAAGCATTACCATTGCCATCAAACTCTGTGTGTAATGGTCCGAGGCCTGGCTTCTGCACTTCGCCATGCAGTACTGATTCATACTTCAACACAGGAATACCATCGTATGTTCCTTCGAAATCTTTTGCCGCAATCGCGTTTTGAATCTTGGTGAAAGAGAACACCGGGAGAGTAGCCGCAAGCTTACCGCTACCCACAATGTATTCACCAGTAGGATCGGTATCGCAACCGTGAGGTGACTTCGGACATGGCATGAAGTAAATCATGTCAGGACAATCAGCCGGATCGAGTACAAGGACTTCCTTTTCCATCACCGAAGTTCCTGTATGAGTCTTATCATCCCATTTGTTGTGCGCATAGCTCACAGCCTGGCGTTTTGCCTTACCTGCCTTCACGTATTCTTCAGCCTTCTTCCAGTTCACAGCCATGATGAAGTCTTTGTCCTTCTGCGATGCGTTCACCTCCAGCAAGGTATTTGCCTTCTCAGAGTTGTAACAGCTAAAGAAGAACCATCCATGTGATTTTCCTTTACCCGCGCGTGCAAGGTCGAAGTTGATACCGGGAGTAAGGATCTGGAAGGCGATATTCATTTCACCCGAGTTCTGATCCACACTGATAAAGCTGATTGTGCCTTTGAAGTTTTCCTTGTAAGTGTCGATGGGCACATCAGTGTTGCCGCCCAATGGCACGCTGAACCTCGTTCCTGCCACTACATACTCTGTGTTCTCTGTAATAAATGGAGATGAGTGGTTACCGGCGCTGTTGGGAATTTCAAGAATCTCTGCAGTCTTGAAAGTCTTCAGGTCGATTCGCGCGATACGCGGCGTGTTGTTGGCGTTACCAAACACCCAGCGACCATCGTGCTCGCCATTTGTAGTGGAGATGGCGATGTGATGAAGGTCGTCCCAGGGAATGAATCCGTTTGATGTGTTCAGCATCGGCTTGCTTTCTTCGCTGTAGCCGTATCCTTTCTCAGGATCTACTGAAAACACAGGAATCACCTTGAACAATCTTCCCGAAGGAAGACCGTAAACCGTCATCTGCCCGCTAAAACCTCCGGAAACGAAATTATAGAACTCATCATACTTGCCTGGCGCCACATAAGCCGCAGCAGCGTCGCCGCCTGCCGCAGATTGGGTTCCTTTTGGCTTACAACCAGGGGCTGCGATTAGGCATGCAGCAGTCAGTGTCAAAACCACATGGGTTTTGAAAGAATCGAATCTCATATATGTATTTTTAGATTGAAGAGTGTGCCTGCGTTATTTTTCTCCGTCGTTTTTCCTCATAAACTCCAGGATATGCCTTGCCTCATCCTTGCTGATGTTCTGGTTAGGCATTCTAACCATACATTGTTCGAGCAGCTTCTGGGCTTCAGGGTCTGTTTCAAGCATCATGTCTACATTGGTAATCATGTTCATGATCCATACGGGCTCCCTTTTCTTGGTTACGCCTTCCCAACCCGGACCTACGAGACGTTCGCTGTTCAGCTTATGACATGACTGGCACTTCATACCATAAATCTCCTTGCCATGATTTACCCATTCCTCATTCAAAGGATTTGTAAGAGTGATTTCTTCGGGCTTCACTTCTACGCCGTGAGTCTCAGGCTGGCCCTTTGTCAGTTCTTCGACATCGAGGGGTTTATCGTCATTTGCTCCCTTTTCATTATTACAGGAAACGAAGAGAAGAGAACCGGCCAAAACGATAGCAGTCGCTAGTGATTTACATGTCATGTTGTTGGAATTGAATGTTAATAATAAAAGACCTAATTATCTTTTACGGAACAAAAGTATTCCGCTGGGAATTTGGCGTTTGTGACAACCCTCACTGATCAATATGATATTAATCACTACCTATGTATGTTAAATATACAACCAAAATCATAATCAATTTCCTTACCAAGGCTATAAATTTGGCGGATTTTCACGATGATGTTTCGGAAAATCACGCAGTTAATTGATTGTCGCGTTGTGATTAGCGTGTATCCTCTCTCGTTTTTATTGATTTGATTTTGATAAATTTGGAATTAAGGAAAAGGAATGATGACAGACCCCGCAAAGAAGCCAGCCGCCGGCAATAAGGTTCGCGTAGACAGCAAGCACCTAACAGCACTCTTCGAACACGCCACTGAAGGAATTATTCTTACAGGCACTGATGGAAAGATATTAATGGCAAACCCTGCCGCACTTCGCATGTTCGGTTATGAAGAAGGTGAGTTGGATGGGAAACAGGTTGAAGTATTAATCCCAGAACGTTACAGCCATTCACATGTTGGCCAACGCAAGGAATTCTACGAGGATCCGCAAAACAGGGTGATGGGCCACGGCAGGGAATTGTTTGGAAAGAAAAAGAATAATGAAGACTTACCGATCGAGGTGAGCCTGAGTTTTTACCGGCAGGAAAGCGAGCTCTTCGTTATCGCATTCATAGTAGACATTACATACCGAAAACAGATTGAGGCAAACATCATCAGCCAACAGAAGGAACTGGAGAAAGTAACGCTTGAACTCAAGAAACTAAACTCTCAGCTTGAGGCGAAGGTGGAGCAGCGGACTACCATTTTGAAGGAAGCGCTTGCTAAACTCGAGCAGTCACAGAATGAATTGAGCGAGGCGCTGGATAAAGAACGCGAACTGAACGAGATCAAGAGCAGGTTCGTTTCCATGGCTTCGCATGAATTTCGCACGCCGCTTTCCACAGTACTTTCATCAGCCACCTTGCTTGGTAAATATGTGAAGACTGAAGAGCAAGACAGGCGCGACAAACACATCAATCGCATAAAAGATGCAGTGAAGCACCTGAACGAATTGCTCGAAGACTTCCTTAGCCTGGGTAGACTTGATGAAGGAAAAGTCTTCGCGAAATATTCCCAGTTTGACCTTGAGGAAGTAATTCACGAAACCACAGAAGGAATCCGCGGACTGTTGAAGAAGGACCAGGACTTCGTTTGCGAATATGAAGGCGAAAAGGAAGTTACTACGGACAAGAACCTGATGAAAAATATCATGATAAACCTGCTCACAAATGCCATCAAGTTTTCGGATGAAGGGAAGGTGATCAGGGTGTTGGCAAGAGTGCGGAAAGGCAGCGCGACCGTAAGTGTGATAGACTCGGGAATCGGAATATCGGCGGAAGACCAGGAGCATCTTTTCTCCAGCTTCTTCCGCGCGAAGAATGCGGTCAACATCCAGGGTACCGGCATGGGCCTGCATATCGTGAAGCGTTATGTAGATTTGCTGGGCGGACAGGTGAAAGTAATCAGCGAACTGAACAAAGGAACCGAAGTACAATTTACCATCCCCGTAATAAGAGAATAATATGAAATCAGTCCTCGTAATTGATGATAACCCAGGCATCCGCGATAATACCGCGGAGATACTTGAGCTTGCAGGCTACAAGACCTTCACTGCCGCCAATGGCAAAGAAGGCGTAGATATCGCAATAAAAGAGCAGCCATCTGTGATAGTGTGCGATATCATGATGCCTGAGTTAGACGGCTACGGCGTGCTTCACCTGCTTAGAAAAAACTCAGGCACGCAAAACACTCCATTCATCTTCCTCACTGCAAAGACAGAGAGAAGCGACCTGCGCAAGGGAATGGAGATGGGTGCAGACGATTACATAACCAAGCCCTTCGATGAAATTGAATTGCTCAACGCGATTGAAACACGGCTAAAAAAATCGGAGATACTCGAGAACAGGTATGCATCTTCTGATACCGGCATAGTGCAGTTCATGCGTGACGTGAAGGATTCAGGACTATTGCAAAAACTGGCCGACCAGTACGATGTAGAGAGCTATGCAAAGAAACAAACCCTCTTTCAGGAAGGAAAGCGTCCGCGATTTCTTTATTACCTCGTGAAAGGAAAGGTGAAATCATTCAGGTCGCACCCGGATGGAAAGGAATACATCACGGACTTATTCAGCGCCGGCGACTTCATTGGCTATCTCGCTTTAATTGAGGATAAGAATTACGACACGACGGCCTCAATACTTGAGGATGCTGAGATCATGCAAATACCGAGAGAAGACTTTCTGCAGATGATCAACCACGACATGAGCATCGCCGCAAAGTTCATTGGAATCATCACCCGCAATGTGAAGGAAAAGGAAGAAAGATTGCTCAACCTCGCCTACAGTTCATTAAGAAAAAGGGTAGCGAAAGCATTGGTGGAAATCGGAGAAAAATTCAATCTGAAGGAAGGAAACAAATCTATTGCAATATCGCGTGAGGATATCGCGCAATACGTGGGCACTGCAACTGAATCGCTCATACGCACGCTCAGCGATTTCAAATCGGAGAGACTGATAGAAATTCGCGAAGGAAAAATTTTCATTTCAGACTTCAATAAACTAAAGAATCTCCTCTATTGATTGTAATGAAGAAGGCATACCTCGTTACTGCATTATCATACGCGACCATCCTTACCTACTGTGCCTGCTCGGGAACTGCTTCCCCAAGCCCAGGTTACAAAGACCTCGACATGCACATGATGGATTTGAAGATCTACCAGGAGAACCTGGGTGACAACATCAGGGCAAATAACTTCGACATGGCAGAATGGTTGCTTGAGGGAATGGATAGCATACTTAGAGTTGTTGCCCGCGATTTTCCCGAGCACCGCAAAATGCAAAAGCCATTTTCCTATTATTATGATAAGGATATGAGCGAGCCTGTATCGGGAATCCGGCGAGGTTTAAAATCGGCTGACACTTCCATTTCAGGAAGCGCATACAGAACCCTTGTGAGAAAATGCAATGGTTGTCATGTAGACCTTGATATCGATAAGATTGTAAGGTATTGAAAGAACTCCCTGCTAATTAAATATTCTGTGAGAGTTCCATTCCATGATCGTTCTGTTGCTTTAGAGTCCATTTATCAGTCATGGTTGTCTCAAGCCAGAGAATTCCGGAGCGGCGGGCTACCTGTATTTTCAATCCGAAATTATCCCTGAACGCGGCTTCAAGTGCGCCGACTGTTGTAGAATCATCAATTTCAATCTGGCCATTGTGATCTAATCCCGCTGCTGCCAGCACGGATGACTGCGCGATCTTCTCATTCGCCTTACCGTTTCTCTTGTAAAATTCAATTCTGAGATACGGATATGCTTCAGAAAAATCCTTCTGGATCTCGCCAACTGTTCTTTCTGCTGTTACACTTAAGGTCATACCTGAGGGATTAACCTGGAAATTCATAAACACTATTTGTACCAAAATTCCCCTATGCCGAGACAATTTATGATGATATGCGATCAATTACTATATGATTATGATCAGGTTGATTAGAATCATACTAATCGTTAACACAGATCATGTACATACCATTCATTGCAGGGGAATTTTGTAAAAACAAGAATTATGAACCCTACTACAGAACAATCAATTGCAGGTGTGTATTCGCATGAAGGTGGAAACTTATGGACCAGATTCATTGGATGGTCGGAACGTCAGCAAAAAAACAATTTAATGTGGATGGCAGTTGCCATCGCAGGACATGGATGCATCATCTCGCCAATTACTATCCTCGCAGTAATGCTGTCAGGACATAACAATATGTTCTACTGGTCGCTGGTACTTGGATCAATGTGTGTCGTTCTCATTGCAAACCTTGCGGCATTGCCTACAAAATGGACAATACCGATTTTCGCATTAAGCCTTCTCGTCGACCTGGGAGTCATCATTGCAGTTATAGCTACCTCTGTCGCCGGAGTTTAATTAGCTAATTAACTAATTAGCTAATTAGTTAATTGCTAAATTTGCAGTTTCCACGCTGCCATGATAGAAAACGACATCCTTCTCAAAGCTTATTCCTTAATGTGCCAGGCGAAGGCCATGGCAGACACATACGAGGCAAACCGTTCCATTTGTAAATACGTTCATTCCACTTCCCGCGGACATGAGGCCATCCAGCTTGCTGCGGCATTCCAGTTGGGACCGCAGGATTTTGTTAGCCCGTATTACCGGGATGAGAGCATCCTGCTCGGACTGGGCTTCAGGCCGTATGAATTGATGCTTCAATTGCTTGCAAAGGGAGATGACATCTTCACGGGCGGAAGGGAGTATTACTCACATCCGAATTACAAGGGTTATGATCGGGCAACAATTATTCACCAGAGCAGCGCCACGGGAATGCAGGCGATTCCCACAACGGGCATCGCGCAAGGTCTTCAATATCTTGAGAAAATAAATTCTTCACGAGCAAAGAAAGGAATCAATGGAGAATTACCCATTGTGATCTGTTCTCTCGGTGATGCAAGTGTTACTGAAGGAGAAGTGAGCGAGGCATTCCAGTTTGCCGTGCTGAAGCAATTGCCGGTGATCTACCTCGTGCAGGACAACAACTGGGGAATCAGTGTGACCTCCGAAGAAGCAAGGTCGATGAACGCATTCGAATTCGCCGCAGGATTTAAGGGAATGGGAAGAATACAGGTTGATGGCAGCGACTTCGAAGCCTCAATGGATGTGATGCACCAGGTTTGCGAACGCGTGAGAAGAGAAAGAAGGCCTTACCTCGTACATGCGCAGGTTCCGTTGCTGGGACACCATACCAGCGGAGTGCGCCGCGAGTTTTATCGCACTGAAGAAGACCTTGACAAACACAAAGCACACGATCCCAATCCGAAACTGAGGAAGCGACTTGTTGAACGGGGAATCAACGAGAGCGAATTGAATACAATACAACAGGAAGCAGAACGATACATCGCAGAAGAATTTTCGAAAGCAGTCGCCGCGCCCGAACCCAATCTTTCTACAGTGGACGAGTTCGTGTTTGTACCTACCACCATCACACAAGAGAAAGGAATCCGCGAGCCTGCAGGTGGTGAGAAGGTGGTGATGGTTGATGCGGCGCTTTTCGCAATACGCGAACTAATGGAAGACCATGAGGAAGCCATTCTGTATGGGCAGGATGTAGGCAGGCGACTCGGCGGAGTGTTCCGTGAGGCCGCAACACTTGCCGAGCGTTTCGGCGACCACAGAGTGTTCAACACTGCCATCCAGGAAGCATACATTGTTGGCTCTACAGTCGGCATGAGCGCGCTAGGACTTAAGCCTATCGTTGAAGTTCAATTCGGCGATTACATCTATCCGGGTTTCAACCAGCTCGTCACCGAAGTCTCGAAATCATGTTACCTCAGCCGCGGCAAATTTCCCGTATCGATGATACTCCGCGTGCCTGTTGGCGCTTACGGAGGAGGCGGTCCTTATCACAGCGGTTCTGTGGAAACGACATTGTTATCTATCAAGGGACTTAAAGTCGTTTACCCATCCAACGCCGCAGACATGAAAGGATTGATGAAGGCTGCGTACTACGACCCCAATCCTGTTGTGATGCTCGAACACAAAGGACTCTACTGGAGCAAGGTGCCCGGCACTGAAGACGCCCGCAGACCCGAGCCTTCACGCGACTACGTGCTTCCCCTCGGCAAGGCGAACATCGTATTGCAAGCTGACGAGTCAAGTCTAGAAAACGGAGAATCCTGCGTGGTAATCACCTATGGCATGGGCGTGTATTGGGCGATGTCTGCAGCCAAAAACTTTCCTGGAAGAATTGAAATAGTCGACCTCCGAACTCTATTTCCCCTTGATGAAGACCTCATCTTTGAAAGAGTACGCGTGCATGGAAAATGCCTCGTGCTTACGGAAGAGCAGCAAAATAATTCCTTCGCAGAATCTCTTGCAGGCAGAATCTCCAAAAACTGCTTTACTTACCTCGACGCACCCGTGGAAGTTCTCGGCGCCCTCAATCTCCCCGCCGTACCAATGAACATGGGACTGGAGCAGGCCATGCTGCCTGATGGTGAAAAAGTCGCGGAGAGACTTCGCAGTCTTCTGGAGTACTAGAGTTTTGCATTTGATTCTTATACCAATATGACGTCCCTGGCGGGACTCGAACCCTACCGCATTTGACTCTCCTACCAACATGTCGTCCCTGGCGGGGTTCTACCAATATGCCGTCCCTTGCGGGACTGGAGCCCAACTGCATTTGACTCTCCTACCCCGCCAGGGACGGCATATTGGTAGAACCCCGCAAGGGTTAAACCAAAAAAGGTCCCAAAAACTGGAACCTTTTTCTCAAAGTACCGGGGAGCAGACTTGAACTGCCGACCTCAGGGTTATGAATCCTGTGCTCTAACCAGCT
>CBINHQ010000031.1:0-12281 GCA_966250475.1 uncultured Chitinophagaceae bacterium | reverse complement strand
CAGCATTGGTAAAGAGAGGAAGCTGATAAGCAATTTTCCTCTTTTCGTAAGTTCTGTTTACCACTTCCGTAAGCATTCGGAATTGACTTGTCATTCTTTTGCAAGAAAATCAAAGAATGATGAGAGGAATACTGACACTTGCAATGGCCCTGTTTGTTACAAATGGCTTATTCGCCCAGCTAGAAAGCGGCAAAAAGAATATAAAAAGTCTCTGCGGTTGTTATGAAGTAAAATTCAAATACGCAGAGACTTTTTCTCCAGACCCCGATTATAAATACCGTGAGCGCGACGACATGAGCGAGGCGCTTGAGCTGATAATCCCCATTGAGGAATCAGAAAACAAGATCGTGCTTCAGCACCTGCTTCTTGTTACCGATTCGATGGTGATCAAGCACTGGCGTGAAGACTGGACTTATGAGAATCCCGAGCTCTGGAAATACGAAGGCGATCACAAATGGAAAAGAACCGCGCTTGACGCTTCTGCTGTGAAGGGAAAATGGACACAATCGGTTTGGGAAGTGAGCGATGCGCCACGCTACCAGGGTGTGGGAGAATGGGTGAACCTCGATGGACAAACCTTCTGGCAGAATACTACCGATGCGCCATTGCCGAGAAGAGAATACACCACTCGACATGACTATAATGTATTAAGAAGAACCAACAGGATCATCCTCGGTGAGGGTGGCTGGATACACGAGCAGGACAACCGCAAGATCATCAGAAAGGATGGCGCCGACAAACTGCTGGTGGAAGAAAAAGGATTCAATACCTATGAACGCACTGATGATGCGAAGTGTAAAGTGGCGCTCGCATTCTGGCAGAAGCATGAGGCCTTCTGGGCAACGGTGAGAACGGCCTGGGACAAGGTGCTTAAGTCGAAGAACGAAATCAGCCTTGAAACGAAGGTTGATGGTCGTCCAATGCACGTGCATCTCGACGAAGCCGAGAAGAAGAAGGAGGCTGTGGAGCCGGTAATTTCAAAGTTTAGCCATTAATCAAGTTGGCGAATTAATTGACATAAGGCAAAAATCCCCTCCAGCACGGACTATTTGCCGGGATTTTGGTGGTAAATTCATCGCTTTATTAGATTGATGAAATACAGCCACGGAAATACCTGGGAAAGAACGGGTATGGAATCACCGTTTGCCACCTTTGTAAAACAGATCTATCCGCTTTCGAACCAGGCGATAGATCACATCAACCGGAACACCTACCTGGTGAATGTGAAAAAAGGAAGCTATCTCCTAAAGTCAGGAGACATTTCCCGGCAGCTCTTCCTGATAATGAAGGGAGTGGTGCGCGCATACATGAAGGAAGGAAGCCGCGAGATTACAACATGGATTAATGCGGAAAACGAAGTGATAGCATCCATACGCGGATTCAATTTTCAATTGCCATCGAAGGAGAATATCCAGGCGCTTGAAGATTGCATAATGGTAGGAGCGGATTACGACACCCTGCAGCACATGTATACCACTTTCCCCGAAATGAACATTGTCGGCCGCAAGATTCTCGAGCAATATTATTGCGACGCGGAGGAGCGAGCCTATATCTGCCGCATTCCCAATGCCTCGAGGCGTTATAATTACTTCCTCGAAACCAAGGGAAGCCTTGCCAACCGGATTCCACTGAAGTACATTGCCTCCTACCTCGGAATTACCATGGAAACCCTGAGCAGGATCCGTGGTAAGAAGGTCATTAGTTAATTTGCTAATTAGTCAATTAGTAAATTAGTTAATTACCTTTGCAGACCTAAAAATTACGCGGGTCAGGCATTATGGGCAAAAAATACAGGGAATTTACCGGGTTGAATTTACCAGGCTTTGAAAAGGAAGTGCTGGAGAAATGGTCTCAGAACCAAAGTTTTGAGAAGAGCATCACTTTGCGCGAAGGCAAGCAGCCTTTCGTATTTTATGAGGGACCTCCCAGCGCGAACGGCATGCCCGGCATTCACCACGTGATCTCGCGCACGCTGAAGGATCTCGTTTGCCGCTATAAGACGATGAAGGGATTCCAGGTCAAGCGCAAGGGCGGTTGGGATACGCACGGTCTCCCGATCGAACTCGGTGTGGAGAAGGAGCTTGGAATTACCAAGGAAGATATCGGGGTAAAGATTACGGTGGAGGAATACAACAAGAAGTGCCGCGAGGCAGTTTTGAGATATAAGGATAAGTGGGATGATATTACTCGAAAGATGGGCTATTGGGTCGATTTGAATGATCCATACATCACCTTCAGAAACGAATACATTGAATCACTATGGTGGCTGCTGAAGCAACTCTTCGAAAAGGGATTTCTCTACGAGAGCGTGAGTATTCAGCCTTATTCTCCAGCGGCAGGAACAGGATTGAGTTCGCATGAACTCAACATGCCCGGAACATACAGGGATGTAAAGGATACTTCTGCTGTTGCAATGTTTAAGGCGATAAGAAATGAGAAGTCTGAGTTTCTCTTCAAAGCAGCAGAGAAGGATTCTAAAAATCCAGAGGTCTTCTTCATGGCATGGACCA
Source organism: uncultured Chitinophagaceae bacterium (assembly GCA_966250475.1). Taxonomy (GTDB): domain Bacteria; phylum Bacteroidota; class Bacteroidia; order Chitinophagales; family Chitinophagaceae; genus CBINHQ01. The sequence continues at coordinate 9,771 of CBINHQ010000031.1, read as the reverse complement.
CTACACCGTGGACACTGCCTTCCAACCTTGCATTGACGGTAGGACCTGGAATAGATTACGTACTCGTACGAACCTTCAATCCATATACTCACCTCCCGGTGAATGTAGTGCTGGCAAAGGCGCTAGTGAACAGATATTTCAAAGAAGAACACAAGGATGGCGACTTTGAAGGCTACGATGCGCAGTCGAAGACGCTACCATGGAAGATACTTGCAGAATTTAAAGGTTCGGACATTGAAGAGTGCAGGTATGAGCAGCTTTTACCGTACGAAGCAAACTCGGTAGAGCAGGTAAGAGAGATCACTCCCGGTGCGGATCCGTTTCGTGTATTGGGCGGTGACTTTGTGACTACCGAAGATGGTACGGGTATCGTGCATACGGCTCCTGCGTTTGGCGCGGATGACTTCAAGGTTGGAAGAAAGTTCAATACAGGCATACTCACGATGGTTGATCGCGAAGGAAAATTCGTTGATGGTCTCGGTGAGTTCAGCGGACGATATGTAAAGAATTATAAGGACGAAGAGAAATACGCGGATGTTAACGTAGACATCGCGGTGAAGTTGAAGAAGGAGAATCGCGCATTTAAAGTAGAGAAATACGAACACAGCTATCCTCATTGCTGGAGGACGGACAAGCCCGTGCTCTACTATCCCCTCGATGCATGGTTCATCAAGACCACGGCGGTGAAGGACAGGATGGTTGAGTTGAACAAGACGATTAACTGGAAGCCGAAGTCAACCGGAGAAGGAAGGTTTGGAAACTGGCTCGAGAATTTGGTCGACTGGAATCTTAGTCGCAGCAGGTTTTGGGGAACACCTTTGCCGGTATGGAAGACTGTGGATGCTGATAATAATTTCATAGATGTGAAGGAAGGTGGAGAGATCCGCTGCATCGGCTCGATCGATGAATTGAATGAGGCGATAAGGGAAGCAGGATCGAAGCTCGGAGGAGAAGTGAATAAGAATTATCTGCACGAGGGAATTCTTGACTTGCATAAGCCTTATGTGGATGAGATTCTGCTTGTAGATTCAGCCGGCAGACCGATGAAGCGCGTGCCCGATCTCATCGATGTGTGGTTCGACAGTGGCGCCATGCCCTACGCGCAATGGCATTTTCCATTCGAGAATGAAGAAACTTTCAAAAAGAATTTTCCTGCCGATTTCATAGCAGAAGGCGTTGACCAGACTCGCGGATGGTTCTATACATTGCATGCAATCGCGGTAATGCTTTTCGACAGCGTGGCATTCCGCACTTGCGTTTCCAACGGACTTGTTCTTGACAAGAATGGCAACAAGATGAGCAAGCGCTGGGGAAATGTAGTTGATCCTTTCCGCACTATTGAAGACTTCGGGGCCGATGCTACGCGGTGGTATCTTGTTACCAATGCATCTCCATGGGAGAATATGAAATTCGATATCGAGGGAATTCGCGAGGTGCAGCGCAAATTCTTCGGAACGCTTTACAATACCTATCAGTTCTTCGCGCTTTACTCTAATGTGGATGGATTTGCGTTCAGTGAGAAATACATTCCGGTGAAGGATCGTCCTGAAATTGACAGATGGATTCTTTCATCGCTGAACACGCTTGTGAAGAAGGTGAGCGCCTACATGGAGGATTATGAACCCACTCAAGCCGGCAGATTGATCGAAGATTTCGTGGATGAACATTTGAGCAACTGGTATGTTAGACTTTGCAGAAGAAGATTCTGGAAGGGAGAATATGAGACTGACAAGATCTGCGCTTACCAGACTTTGTACGAATGCCTGGAGAAGATATCGATAATGATTGCTCCAATTTCGCCATTCTTCAGCGATCTGCTTTTCAGAAATCTCAATGATGTAACAGGAAGGCACAAGGAAGAATCTGTGCATCATGTATTGTTCCCGGAGCCCGATGCAAATGCGATCGATGAGTTGCTCGAAGAAAGAATGCAAATGGCGCAGGATGCATCATCATTGATATTATCACTTCGAAAGAAGGTGAACATTAAGGTGAGGCAGCCGTTGCAGAAGGCTCTCATTCCCGTGATGGATCCTTCAATGAAGGAGCAGTTGAAGAAGGTTGAGGAATTAATCAAGGCCGAGGTGAATGTGAAGGAGATTGAGTACCTCGAGCCCGACAACACCTTCATCCGTAAAAAAATCAAACCCAACTTCGTGGCCCTCGGTAAGAAACTTGGACCGAAGATGAAGGCGGTGTCGGCGGCGCTGGGGAAATTCGGCCAGGATGACATCGCGAGGTTTGAAAAAGAAGGACTGTATAATTTGGAAATTGATGGCGAACCCGTAATATTACAAATTAGCGAAGTCGAGATTAGCAGTGAGGATATTCCGGGTTGGACGGTCGCAAACAAGGGTCGTTTGACAGTGGCGCTTGACATTACTGTGACACCAGATTTACAAGCCGAAGGAAATGCCCGCGAGTTTGTGAACCGGGTGCAGAAAATCCGCAAGGACAGCGGGTTTGAGCTTACTGATAGAATAGAAGTTAAAGTATCAGCAGGCAATGGTATGAAAAACTCTTTGGCTCAGTTTAATACCTATATTTGCGCCGAAATTCTGGCGGATAAATTAGAGATTGTTCCGCATATCAGTGACGGTATTGAAGTGGAGATAAATGATGTTTCACTAAAAGTGATTGTTTCAAAAAAAGGCTAATTGTATGGCAATCAAGAAAAAACCGGCTTCAAAAAAGCCTGCTAAGCCCGCTCCAAAGAAGAAGCCGGCTAAAACCGCTTCGAAGTCGGCTGCCAAAAAAGCTGCCCCAAAAAAAAAGGTAAAATCCGTGCCCACAAAGAAATCGGCCTCATCAAAGAAACCGGCACCGGCTAAGAAAGCCGCCCCCGTAAAAAAATCAGCATCTAAACCGGTAAAGGCTGCAAAGGCAACTAAGCCGGCAAAGGCAGCTAAACCTGCTTCGAAGCCTGCCGCTAAGGCTGCTTCAAAACCTGCTGCGAAGGCACCGGTTAAAAAAGCGCCAGCAAAGCCCGAAGTGAAACCGGCAACTCCGGCACCGGCTAAACCTGCTGCGAGAAAGAGTGGTGAAGTGGATCCAAAATCGCTTGTATCCATTAAGCCAACCGCGAAGCCAGTTGTGAAGAAGGAACCGCCCCGTCCTACGAAGGTGGTGATCCCGAAAACTACAACCCGCACCGCAGTGAAGTATGAACCTGAATTTACTAAATCCGTATTAGATACCCCTATGCAAGAGCACACTGGTCCAACAATGAGATATTCTGACTCCGATCTGATGGAGTTCAGAGAGATTATTACTAAGAAGCTTGATGCTGCTAAGAAAGAGCTTGCCTACCTGCAGGGTCTCATCACCCGCAGAGATGAAGGTGGCGATCTTGACGAAGCGCGTTACATGACCATGGAAGATGGTAGCGTTAGTATGGAGCGTGAGCAATTGAGCCAGATGGCCAGCCGCCAGATTACCTTCATCGATCACCTCGAGAAGGCGATGATGCGCATTGAGAACAAGACGTACGGTATTTGCCGTGTAACAGGAAAACTCATCGACAAGGCTCGTCTTCGCGCAGTGCCACATGCAACGCTGAGCATCGAAGCAAAGCAGATGATGAACAAGTAATACTTGAGAAGATAATTTTACAATCCCGGCACTGTCCGGGATTTTTATTTCCTCTTCGCAAGGAATATCTGGAATCCCAGGCTCAGTTGAAATCTGTGCAAGGAGTATCGTGTGGTTGTTTCGTTCTTCCCCGTTTCCTCAATCACACCATCGATGCCTTCGTCTCTCAGCCTCGTGGTGTTTAGTGTATGCTTGTTGTAATTGAAATTATATCCAAGTGCTAGATCGAGACCGGTGTATTCTCCCATCATCCATGTTACACCCGCGAGGAAGTTTGCGTTAGCGAAGAAGCCGCCTGTGCTCTTGCTATCGTAGCTCTCTTTGTAAACACTTCCACCGGTCCCACCATAGAAAAATCCTTCCTGTCTGAAATTGCTGATACCTCCGTTCACGCCAAACTGCCCGAAAGGAAGCATCTTTCCTGATTTGCTGAAGTAGTTACGTACGAATCCGCCAATGCCAATGTTGAAACGATTGGTTTCATCCCTCTGAAATGTGCTGCCATTTTCCTCGAAACTTATTCTCTCCTTTGAGGGTTCTACGGTGAAGGTGAAACCCACAACTGTGTTCTCTGAAATAAACCAGCCGAGAGAAGGAGAAAGGCTGATGTCGAAGCCGGTTACCTTGGCAGTGGTGTTGCCGATGGACTCGACGTCCTGTTCGGAAGTACCGGAGTTGAATGATAGGTTGGCTACCGATGCACCCACCATTCGAGTGCCTTTCGGAAACTGGGCGTGGGCTGAGGTGCCTGAAAGGAAAGCCATTGAAGCCAGCAAGACCAGGGGGAATAATCTCATAAAAAGTAAGATTGGTAGAAAACAAATGTAGAGGTTCGGTGCTGGTTTGCAAAAACCGACAGCCCTCAAATTATTTTCATGAAACCGATAAAGTATTGAAATATTTTCCTTTATCTTTATTTGATACGGGTAAAACCAGCCCGTTTGCTTTTCCCCAAACAGAATTATAACTGCCAAAACACAATTTATGAGAAAACTGCGCCCCCTCTCACTATTAATTTTCGCGCTGGCGATTCTTGCTGCAGGTTGTACAAAAGAAGGACCTGAAGGCCCTGTTGGCGCTACGGGTCCACAAGGACCTCCCGGAAATCCTGGAGCACCTGGCCCAGCTGGCCCTGCAGGTCCGGCCGGTCCCGCAGGAACCGCAAACGTGATCTATTCAGCATGGCTGGCTTCGCCAACGGTATTTGCTGCAAATGGTTGGTTCGATACTACGCTTTCCACAATCGGTCTTGTATCGAGAGCAAACTTCACTGCTCCTTCAATGACACAGGAAATTCTTAACCAGGGGTTGACCATGATGTATCACACATTCGCGGCTTCACCTGCATTGCCAACTGCATCGGCAAATACTCAATCATTGCCATTTTCTACTACTGCGAGCGGATTCATCATCGAAGTGAATTATCGCCCTGCAGTGGGAAGAATGATCGTGTTTATAAAGAACCTTTCCTCCACAAGTTCATTTGGCCTGCTCGGTGGCCATTACTTCCGTTACATCATTGTACCGGGTGGAGTGGCTGGCGGTCGCATGATGAGTGGACCAGCAGAGGGATATTCTGTGGCAGAGCTTCAGTCAATGCCATACCATGAGGTGGTGAAATTGCTGAACATTCCTGCCGACGGAACAAATATTCCAGAATAAGGAGGCATCAAATTATAGTTTTATCGGGCCGGTATTTTTTACCGGCTCTTTTTTTATCCAGATGTCCTTTCAGCGCCGTGGAACCAGGGTTATTTTCGGGTATATTTACAGTTGGCGGAATGAAAATTTCCGTACTTTTAAAACCGAAATCTTTTTTTTGCCAAAACTTGTGTTATGAGAAAGTTGAATCTCCTTTCGATCTTATTTGTTTCACTCACTGTACTCTCGTTAGGTTGTACTAAGGAAGGTCCTGAAGGTCCTGTAGGTGCAACCGGTCCTCAAGGCCCTCCCGGAAATCCCGGAGCACCTGGCCCGGCTGGCCCTGCTGGTCCCGCTGGCTCTGCCGATGTGGTTTACTCTTCATGGATTACTACCGTTACTTCTGATTGGGTATTAGGTTATGTTGCACCAAACAACTACAATGTTGAGCGCGTGTACAACCGCCCTGCTGCTGGCGTTACACAGACAATACTCGATGAAGGTGTGGTACTTGGCTTCGGTAAGAATTTCACCATTGGCAACGGTACCATTCTTCCCAATGTGCAAACGTTGCCTTACAGGGAAAGCTTCAATGGACAGAGCTATGGATATGTATTGGATGTAGGCAAGGTTGCCTATACTTATGATCCTGATTTCAGTGCTCCTATCAGGCCTGTTTCTGAACTCGCAGGAATAGCTTACCGCTATGTGATTATTCCCGGTGGTGTAGCTGGTGGCAAGATGATGAGTGGTCCCGCAAAAGGGAGGACAGTTGCTGACCTGAAGTCGATGAGCTATGAGCAGGTGCTGAGAGAATTCAACATACCTCGTGACGGTTCGAATATAGAAGAATAATCTCCAATTAAATATTTCTGCCGGTTCGTGATAACTTCGCGAACCGGCAGTTTTTTAATTAATAGTAGAGATCAGCGATTGAATAATGACAATACAATTTGAATACGACAAAGGGCAGGTGATCCAGGCATTGCGATATCACTTCATCAGCAGGCGCGAGATAAAGACGATGCTGATATTGGTGAATGTGTTTGCACTTGGTTCCATAGCGCTCTATGCGTTCAATAAGATTACACCTCTTGCATTCCTCGTCGGATCATTGTTGTGGATTGTTTTGATGATCAGTTTCTGGTTTCTAATGCCGGGAATCGTGTATCGTCGCGCGGAGACATTTCAGCATAAGTTTACTATGCATTTTGAAGATGAAGGATTTACTCTCGCACACGACAGGGGTTCACGTACCTGGCCATGGAAGGCGCTCACCAGCTTCATTGAAAGCCCGCATTTCTTTCACTTGTATTTCGACACCCGCTCATTTTTTCTTGTACCAAAAAGTGGTTGCAAGGACAAGGATGAGGTATTTGAGTTGCGCCAGATTCTTAAAGAGAAAATTAATAATTAGCTAATTAACTAATTGGTTAATTGCTAGAGATCCTTCTCCATCACATAGTGTGGAATGGTGATTTCCATGAATTCATCGCCTTTCACTTTGTATCCGACTTTTTCATAGAAGCCGAGGGCGTTGAGGCGGGCGTGCATTTTTACGCGGCGGTATCCGCGATCGCGGGCGAGGTTCTCGGCGAAGTTCATCAATGCTCTTCCTATGCCTTTTCCCTGGAGATCATTTAATACTGCCATCTGTCGCAGGCGAATTACTTCGGGTTCTTCTTCAACGAGCATGCAGCAACCTAGCATTTGATCATCATCAAAAGCGGCGATGAGAATATTGTCTTTTTCCTTTTCCAGTTCTTCGGGGGAAAATGATAGTCCGAGGGGTTTGCGAAGAATATCGTCCCTCAGCTTTATCATCTGTGCATATTCGGGAGTGCCATGATCGATGATTTTCAGCGCCATTATCTGGAAGGTGGTTTTTTTGAATTGTTTCAATTTACAAAGAACCAACCATTTGGCCAACGGCATTTGGTGCTTATCTTTCTATGATACAGTAGCTTCGTACCACTCATTCGGGCTAATTTTCAGTAGTTTCCACAATTATGGAAAAAATTGGCTGATGGATGTTGGTTTACTCAAAAAGTATATTTTTGCACCCAATAACTAAACTATTACGACATGTCAGACATTGCATCAAGAGTTAAAAAGATCATCGTAGACAAACTGGGTGTGGATGAAGCTGAGGTAACCAACGAAGCTTCTTTCACAAATGATCTGGGAGCAGATTCACTCGATACAGTAGAACTCATCATGGAATTCGAGAAAGAATTTAACATCTCCATCCCCGATGAGCAGGCTGAGACCATCACTACTGTAGGTCAGGCTGTTGCTTACCTGGAAGAGCATGCTAAATAGAGCTTTAATTTTCCCTGCCCCTGCAGGCAGCGGAAAAAGGCAATGCCTGCGAACAATGCAGGAATAAAGAAACTCCGCCTTCTGACTGTTGCGCACAGCGAAGGCGGTTTTATCTTAACACCAGAACATATTTTCTATGGAATTGAAAAGGGTAGTAGTTACCGGAATGGGAGCCCTTACTCCGCTGGGGAATTCAGTTGATGAATATTGGAATGGATTGATCAATGGCGTTTCCGGTGCTAATCCGATCACACAATTTGATGCATCTAAATTCAGAACAAAATTCGCCTGCGAGATAAAGAACTTCGATCCCGTTCAGCATCTCGACAAAAAGGAAGCGAGAAAGATAGATCGCTTCACACAGCTTGCACTTGTTGCCAGCGACCAGGCGATGGCCGACGCGGGTCTCAATAAAAACAACATCAATCCCGACAGGATTGGTGTGGTGTTTGCGAGCGGCATCGGCGGACTCATCACTTTCCAACATGAGGTGACCGATTTCGCAAAGGGTGATGGCACTCCCCGGTTTAATCCCTTCTTTATTCCCAAAATGATTCTCGACATTGCTGCGGGACAAATCAGCATGCGTCACAACCTGCGCGGTCCGAACTTTGCGGTGGTGAGCGCTTGTGCGAGCAGCACCAATGCAATGATTGAAGCGTATAATCTTCTTCGACTCGGTAAGGCTGACATCATCCTCACAGGAGGAAGCGAGGCTGTGATCAGCGAAGCGGGTGTGGGTGGATTCAATGCCATGAAGGCGATGAGCGAAAGAAATGATGATCCTGCAACGGCTAGCCGTCCCTACGATAAGGACAGGGATGGATTCGTGATGGGCGAAGCATCGGGTGTGATAGTACTCGAAACCATTGAGCATGCTAATGCGAGAGGTGCTAAGATTTATTGTGAGCTCGTGGGTGGAGGAGCAACCGCGGATGCGCATCACATTACGGCGCCACATCCCGAAGGACTAGGCGCAAAGAATGTAATGATATCAGCGCTTGACGACGCGGGCATGCAGCCTGGGGAGATTGATTACATCAACACACATGGAACATCAACACCGCTGGGAGATATCGCAGAGGTTAAGGCGATACTCGATGTTTTCGGTGAGCATGCATACAAGCTGAACATCAGTTCTACCAAGAGCATGACGGGACATTGTCTCGGTGCAGCAGGAGTGATAGAAGCCATTGCGTGTATCAAATCAGTGGTGCACGATGTAGTGCCGCCAACGATCAATCATTTTACGGATGATCCCGACCTTGATTCACGCCTTAACTTTACATTCAACAAGGCTGAGAAGCGTACGGTGAATGCGGCATTGAGCAATACATTTGGATTTGGCGGACACAATGCCTGCGTGATCGTGAAGAAGTTCAAGGATTGATTTTTGCCTGGTATCTGCTCAGTATTTGTTAGATTGTAATTGTTTTTTTCGTAGATTGACTGCCGTGGATTTATTTGGAAATCTTTTTAGGAAGCACTCTGGCACTCCTTTCAAAAAGGAATTAAAGAATATTCTCGCTTTCAAACCCGTAAACATTTCTCTCTACAAGACCGCGCTCACACATCGTTCCGTTCGAGAAGGAGCAGATGAGAACAATGAGCGGCTGGAATATCTCGGAGATGCCATCCTCAGCGCATTGATTGCCGATTACCTCTTCAAGCGGTATCCATACAGGGAAGAAGGATTTCTTACAGAGATGCGAAGCAAGATGGTGAACAGGCAACAGTTAAACGAGATCGCCATCCGAATGGGTTTAAAGAAAGTCACACTTTACAACAAGATGGACGGTTCGTTAAAGGTGAGCCAGATATTTGGCAATACTCTCGAGGCGCTGGTTGGTGCAATCTATCTCGATATTGGCTACAAGAAGACCAGTAAGTGGGTGCTCGATCACATTATCCTTCCGCACATGTTCATGGACGATCTTGAGGTACTCGAGATCAATCACAAGAACAAGCTTTACGGTTGGGCGAATAAGAATGGGAAGGTGCTTGAGTTTGAAACCATCAATGAACGGCTGGAAAACGGCCGCAGGTTGTTTACAATTGCAGCGGTGATTGATGGTAAGCGAATTGCTGAAGGAAAAGGATTCAACAAGAAGGACGCTTCACAAATCGCAGCACAGAAGGCAGTGGAGAAAATGGGAATCGTGAATTCCGACTCGCTCGTGGACGAAGATATTTCAGACGAGGAGAAGAAATAATCAC
>CBINHQ010000030.1:0-12382 GCA_966250475.1 uncultured Chitinophagaceae bacterium | reverse complement strand
GTCGGGTTTATAACTCCATCCAGGATGCGTTGGATGTACTGAAGGTTGACAAGTTTCATATTGACAATGGTAAGTTCACACTTGAGAATCTCGTGCAACCTGATCAGTTGCCGGTGACTATCACCAATATCGATTTTCATCTCGTAAACCTTGTGGTGGATTCTACTCAGCGATCGGGCTCTCAGATCCTGTTCAGCGATAATGTCGCCATGCACACTTACGATCAGGATATCCTGTTTCCAGATGGAAGGCATCGCTTGCAGTTCAGCAATTTTCGCATCAACCTTCAAAACAGGATGGTGGAATTCGATAGCTGCACACTCACTGCAATGAAGGGAGATAGTGCGAGCAGTTCGTTTACTATTTTCTTCGATAAGCTGCTTCTTACAAATATCGACTTCGACACGCTCTATCGCACAGAGGTGATCAAGGCTGATTCGGTTTATTGCATCAATCCGCGATTTCGTCTCGACGTGGAACTGCCGAGCCGCGACAGTGAACGCAAGCCTCCGCCGAAGTTGAATGAATTGATTCAACAGCTCACCGGAGACCTGCAGCTCGAGTTCGTGATTGTGCAAAACGGATCCTTCGATATCAATACAATCAGGGATGGGGAGCCGAGTTCGTTCACATCAACTAACAACAATTTCGAATTGCAGGGGCTTCGCATACAGGAACGTTCGCCTAGACCACTCACCGTGAGAAGCTTCGCGATGGCGATACGTAATTATGAAAACTTTCTTGGCGACAGTACCTATGCAATGCAGTTCGACAGTGTGCATCTGATCAACAACAGTATCTTCCTGAGCAATTTTTCTCTCGAGCAAATGCGGAACGGAAGAACGGTAAACAGTTTCAAGATGCCGAGGTTTGAACTCAGGGGACTCTCATGGGATGATCTCGTGTTTGAACAACGTCTCTCGGCTACGTTTGCTTCTCTCTACAGGCCCGTTATTCATTACACGGTTCCGGGAAATCGTCCGGGAAGGAAGCAGGATGTATTTGAAACACTGGCGGGATTCGGAAGAATTATTGAATTGAATCAGCTCGACATCAACAATGGCGACATCAATATTCTGTTCAATGGAAACTCGAGCCTGAGACTTCAAAACGCGCATGCCTCCCTTCTTGGGAGGCGATTAGCGGGCTCGAAGAGTTATCAGTCCATCAAGGAATCGATCAGAAGTCTCCGGTTTGAGAAGGGAGTGCTGCGCTTAAATGATATCGTGGCTGAAATGGACGATATGACCTTCAACGGCAACGATGGTTCGCTGACCGCCAGAAGTGCAACGGTTAGAAATGATGATGGCGATTTACAGGTGGAAGCGGAAGGAGTGGGGGTAAGGAGCATCGTGATCGATAATGATTCGGGTGTTTCCGAGATAGATGGGCTAACCTGGCAGAAGGCGCGCATCAATTTTGTTGCAGGCGGTGGCAGCGAGGACGCTAAATACTTCCTTTCGAATCTAAGAGGTAACAACACCACACTCAACATTCGTGGAAATGATTTTTCATTCACAACTTTCCAGGAATCGATCGCGCTTGATAAGTTCATTTCTGGTGAACCTGGCGGGTTGAGAGCAGAGAATTTCACAACGAGGGGGAGGGACTTCGATCTCACGAAGGGAAATGGCCGCTTATTCGTTCGGGAATATTCTCTTATTGATAAAGGCAATTCCGCATTGGCGAATCTTAACTATTCTTACCAGTCATTGGTTGACACGATCGAAGCAAGAGTGCCATCGATGTCGTTTCAACCTGATTTGAATGCTGCTCTGAATGGAAGACTGGTGGCGAAGGAAGTAAATATTGTGCAGCCTGAAATTGACATCTTGCATTCATCGGCAGGAGAATCAAAGGCGTTTCCATTTCCTATTGTTGACATAGGTTCTCTAAGGCTGAATCAGCCTTCCATTCGCGTTAGATTGCCGGGAGAACATGTATCATCAATAAAATGGAACACGGCCGAAGGAAAGGACTTCGTGGATGTGACAGGATTAAAGATCGATACAGCCGAGGGTATTCGGGCTTCGGATCTCAGGTTCCTCATTCATTCCTTGAGACTGCAAATACTGAACAAGAGTTTCGGTACAGGAGATGGAAATGTAAGTGGACACCTCAGCGATTTGAATATTAGGAGAGACACTTCACTTCACTGGAATGGAAGGGTGAAGGATCTCCGAGTGGCAGGAATCAGGTTCGACAGCCTTGGGACAAATCTTGGAAAGGTCAGCATCGATCATGCAAGGTTGAATGATCTCGATATCGGGTCCGGTTCGTTTAGCGACATTCAGAAACTGGTGAGGGAAAATGGCGCTTTCAGGATTGGAGAGATCACGGGAAGTTATCGTAACAAGGAAATGTCGTACCGATGGAACAATGTTAGTTTCGATAAATACACGAAGACATTTAGCCTGGATTCCTTCTCGATGGAGCCTGTGATTTCGAGGGACAGCTTCATGGCCTCGAGCAAGTGGCAGACGGATTACATGCGCATCAGAACAGGCCGCGTAATTGCCGGGCCATTCGACCTCGATACATATCTTGCCGATACCATCATCAACGCGGGACGAATCACGATACACGATGCATTTCTCTCGAGCTATCGCGATAAGCGACTTCCTTTTAAAGGAGGAATTGTGAAGCCTATGCCTGCGTTTGCTTTGAAGAAATTGCCTGTGCGACTTTCCGTCGATTCGCTTTCACTCAACAATGCATCCGTTAAATATCTCGAGTTGAATGAAGAGACAGGAAGAGTGGGAAGGGTGCATCTTACGGGACTGAACGCGGAGGTACGACCCGTCCGAAATTTTGGATTTGGTGTGAATGACTCGCTGTTCATCCAGGCCCAGGCTACGATGAATGAGAAGATCAAATTCAATCTGCGCCTGAAGGAGTCAATAACCGATTCTCTTTCGGGATTCAACTTGCAGGCGAAAGTTTCTCCCTTCGATGCCTCAACACTCAATCCTCTCATCGGTCCTCTTGCGTCGGTGAAGGTGAGATCGGGTTATCTCGACACGCTCGTCATGCGCGTGAGCGGCAACAAATATGTCGCCACAGGAGAGATCGACATGTATTACCACAATCTGAGAATCGCTTTCCTCAACAAAGATGGACGCGAGCGAAAAGGATTGTTCAGGGGGATGAAGAATTTCTTCGCCAATGCATTCGTGATAAAGAACAACAACAGATCAGGCACAGATCCTGTCTTCTTACAGCGCAACCTCGAGAAATCAGCTATCAATTACCTCGTGAAGATCACCTTAAGCGGATTGGGTCATACCATCGGCATTCGGAACAATAAGAAGCTTGAACGGCAGTTCAAAAAAGCGCAGCCTGAACGCAACCTTCCCGAAGTTCATTACGATTAAATACGGTGACCAAGACTCAAACTCATTGAAAAGAAAAACTGTAATCTGGCTTGTGGTGTTGCTGGGAATTTCCCTCGCGGGTATTTATGCATACCGTGAATATACCAGAACGCACGCTGACCTCTCTCGCGTTCGTCCCGATGTGCGGATTAACGCGTCAAGCCTCATTGCGGAATTCGAGCAGGACGACAGCGCCGCCAACTCGAAATACCTGGGCAAGATAATAGAAGCCGAAGGACCACTCAGGGCCATTGAGAGAACAGGCGACGGTCAATTCATCATCGTGCTGGGAGAGGAAGACGGCCTTTCCTCAATCCGGTGCTCGATGGATACAACTTATAACAACGAGTTGAGTCGCCTCTCACCGCCCGGATCGATCACCATCCGGGGCGCATGTACTGGTTTCAAGAAGAACGAACTGCTTGGCGAGAACCTTGGCTCCGATGTGGAGTTGAACCGCGGCGTAGTCGTATCAAATTATTAAACATGAAGACCGGAATCATTCTTCTTTCATTATTGCTCAGCATCTCTGTCTCCGCGCAGAAATTCTTTACCAAGACCGGCAGGATCTCCTTCTTTTCTTCCACTTCAGTTGAAGACATTGAAGCATCCACCAACAGCGTTGTCGCGATACTCGATTCGAAGACCGGCGAGATGCAGTTCTCGGTGCTCATGAAAGGCTTCGAGTTCAGGAAGGCGCTCATGCAGGAACATTTCAATGAACAATACGTTGAAAGCGACAAATATCCCAGGTCCGAATTCAAAGGATCAATTCTAAACAACAGTGAGATCAATTACACGGTGGATGGAACCTACAATGCAAGAGTGAAAGGCCAACTCACTATCCATGGCCAGGCCAGGGAGATCGAAACTTCCGGCACCATCGTGGTCAGCGGGGGTAAGCCCGCGCTCAAGTCAGTCTTCAATATCAAGATCGCCGACTACAAGATCACGGTTCCCCGAATCCACCGCGACAATATCTCCTCTACCATTCGCATCACAGTGGATTGCAAGCTTGAACCACTCAAATAATTTGCCCTTCCCGCATTTCACCGATTCGCAAATGTCTTATCTTCGATGTAAATAGTTGCATAACTAACTAATTTTTACAATCGATATGGCAAGAAGAATAATCAGGAAGGTTGCGGTGTTGGGCTCAGGTGTGATGGGGTCAAGAATTGCATTGCATTTTGCCGGAACGGGAGTTCAGGTTTTGTTACTTGATATTGCACCTGAGGGGGCGGAGAAGCCGGCGGAAAGAAATAAGCTGGTGAATGATTCGTTGCAGGCGGCGATAAAGAGCAATCCATCTCCGATATACAATAAGGATGTGCCGAAACTTGTGAAGACGGGCAATTTCGATGATAATCTGAAGGACATCGCGAATGCGGATTGGATCATAGAAGTGGTTGTGGAGCGATTGGACATAAAGAAATCGCTTTACGAACGCGTGGAGAAATTCAGGAAGGCGGGCACACTCATCACTACGAATACTTCGGGAATTCCAATACATATGCTGAGTGAAGGGAGGAGTGATGACTTCAAGAAGAATTTCTGTGGTACGCATTTTTTCAATCCACCAAGATATCTCAGGCTGCTGGAGATCATTCCAACTCCCGAGACAGATCCGGAAGTGGTGGATTTTCTGATGCACTATGGAGATCTTCATCTTGGTAAGACCACGGTGCTGGCGAAGGATACTCCTGCATTCATTGCAAACAGAATTGGGGTCTATGGCATCATGGCAATACTTGGTCTGACTGACAAGCTTGGTCTTACAATCGATGAGATCGAAGCATTGACGGGACCAATCATTGGACGACCAAAGTCTGCGACCTTCCGCACGGCGGATGTAGTGGGCATCGACACACTGGTGAGGGTGGCGCAGGGAGTGTATGAGAATTGTCCGAAGGATGAGGCGCGTGATACTTACAAAATTCCTGATTGGCTGAGCAGGATGGTGGAGAAGAAATGGCTGGGTGATAAGACGGGGCAGGGATTCTTCAAGAAAACAAAGGGAGCTAAAGGCGAGAAGGAAATACTTACGCTTGATCTGAAGACGATGGAATATGGTCCGAGATCAAGGCCGAAGTTCGCTTCAATAGATGCTGCAAAACCCATCGATGATCTGCGCGACCGTTTGAAGATGCTGGTTGCAGCCAAGGATAAGGCCGGCGAGTTCTATCGTCATTTTCATTACGGCCTGTTTTCCTACATCTCTCATCGCATTCCGGAAATAAGTGATGAACTCTACAGAGTCGACGATGCAATGATGGCTGGCTTCGGCTGGGAAATCGGCGCCTTCGAATCCTGGGATGTGCTTGGAGTAGAAAGAACGGTTAAGGAAATGGACGAGGCGGGCTATAAGGTTGCCGGCTGGGTGACGAAGATGATTGCCGATGGAAACAAATCATTTTACAAAATCGAAAACGGAAGACGACTCAGCTATTCGCCTTCTACAGGAAAATATGCGGCGCCGAAAGAATCGGCGGAGGAAGGTGCATTCATCGTGATGAGCAATTACCAGGACAAGCTCGTTTGGAAGAATGGAAGCTGCAGGCTCTACGATCTAGGTGATGATGTGCTGGGACTTCAATGGTTCACGAAGATGGGAACCATGGGCGGTGATGTGCTTTCAGGAATTCAGACAGCGATTGAAAAGGCGGAGAAATCTTACAAAGGACTCGTAATTGCTAACGAGGGAACAAACTTCAGCGCCGGAGCGAATGTGGGATTGATCTTCATGCTGGCTATCGATCAGGATTACGATGAACTCGACATGGCGATTAGAATGTTCCAGAACACGATGATGCGTGCGAGGTATTCTTCGGTTCCTGTTGTGGTTGCTCCGCATGGTCTCGCACTCGGCGGCGCGTGCGAACTCAGCCTTCACGCAGACAAGGTTTGTCCTGCCGCAGAAACGTATACCGGTCTTGTTGAATTGGGAGTTGGCTTGATTCCCGGCGGAGGCGGCACCAAAGAATTCGTGTTGCGTGCTTCAAGTGAAATGCATCACGACGAGCCGGAGACCATCACGCTAAAGAACAGATTCCTTACGATCGCCACTGCAAAGGTTGCCACATCGGCTATCGAAGCGTTCGATCTTGGTATTTACAGGAAAGGGTTGGATGAGGTTGTATTCAACCAGGAACGCAGAATTGGTGAGGCGAAGAAATCGGTGATCGAAATATTCGACAGCGGTTATACAACTCCTGTGCAGCGAAAGGATATCAAAGTCCTTGGACGCTCCGCACTCGGCGCGTTGTATGCAGGCATTCATGCCATGCAATTGGGTAATTATGCAACTGAGCATGATGCACTCGTGGCAAGGAAGCTTGCATTCGTGATGTGTGGAGGAGACCTCAGTGAGCCAACGCAGGTGTCAGAACAATATCTGCTCGATCTGGAACGCGAAGCATTCCTCTCACTCTGCGGAGAAAGAAAAACACTCGAAAGAATTCAATCAGTACTTAAAACCGGGAAGCCTGTAAGGAATTAATCAATTAGCTAATTAGCTAATTAGTTAATTATTCAATTAAGTTGTTCTTAACCGCGAAGAACACAAGCCCCGCCGTGTTCTTGCTGCCGAAGCGTTCCATCAATCTGTCTTTGATGGCCTCAACAGTGCGTGGGCTGATCTCCATTTTCTGTGCGATCTCCTGTGCGGTAAACTCCATGCAGATGTAACGCAGCACATCCTTTTCCTTTTCGGAAAGCGTGATTTCGTTGTTCAATGAAGGAACAACTTTTTGCCTTGAATGTGATTTCTTGAGGAGAATTCGGTTGACGAAATTATTGAGGTAGTAGCCTTTCTCATGTACTTCCATGATGGCGCGCCTGATCTCCTGCGGCTCTGCATTCTTCAGCAGATAACCGTTGGCGCCGTTTTCCATGAGGTGATAGACGAAGCGTTCATCCTCGTACATGCTCAGCACAAGTACCTTGATATTGGGATACTGCTTGCTTACAATCTTCGTGGCTTCGATCCCATCCTTACCCGGCATGCGCAGATCCATGAGGATTACATCAGGCTCAGAAGCCGGCAGGCCGTTGAGTAACTCTTCTCCGTTTTCTGCTTCCTGAACAAACTTGATGTTTGTGAAAGGACGCAGAGAAAGAATGACTCCCTTTCGGAAAATCTTATGGTCGTCGGCTATAGCTACTTTTATAATTCCCATAGTTCAGAAAGAATGCAAAAATAACAAATAATAATCAGCCGCCGGTCTTATTGGTATGGATCATCTTTCGGTAGTTCGATGGTGACCTTGTAATAGGTCTGCGAAATATCCTTTTCGAACATAATGTTTCCATGCACCACACGCAGGCGGCTACTGATATTCTTTAGCCCAAGACCGATATTACTCTTATTGAGTTTTTCAAAATCGGATTGCACGATTCCTCTGCCATCGTGGTGGATACGCAGATAGAATTTGTCGCCGTGCACATTCTGGGTGAGGTGGATGAATGAGGAGTTGGAGTGCTTGAGAATGTTATTTACAAGTTCCTGTACGATTCTAAACACAACCAATTCCTTCTCTGGTTTGATGCGTTCCTTGTATTCATGAAAACGCGAGGAGGCATTCATGCTGCCCGAGTTGCTGATCTTCTGAAACAAATCGTTGATGGCCGATTCGAGACCGAAGTTCTTCAGCGTGGGCGGCATAAGGCTGTGACTTATGTTTCGTACAAGCTGTATGGTGTCGTCTATAATTTGTCTTGCCTGGAAGATGGATTGCAACTGCGTGGCCTTGTCCTGATTCACGAGATTTTCATTCAGGTAAAGCCTGGCCGTGGCAAGAAGCGGTCCTGCATCATCGTGAAGATCGGCCGCCAGGCGCTGACGCTCTTCTTCCTGCAACTTGATAGAGGCAGTGAGAAGGATCTTCTGTTGCTCCTGTTCCAGTTTCTGCAATCGCTGCTGATATCTTGCTACTCTTCTCTGGTGGAATATGATGAATAGCACAAGCCCAATCGTCAGGATCAACATCCCGATTGTACCGATAAACAGTACCAGGGAAACTCCGGGATTGGCTTGAAGCAGATGCATGGTTTGTGGTGGTTGTTATTTTACATCAAAGTCTAAATAAGGTATCGATGCAGGCCGCGATGGTTGCCTGGGTTGCCTGCTAAACACAATGATCGAAGCAACCAGCACAAGGTTCTTGATAAACTCCGGAATATTGGTATAATAATACAGCGCCTCCATCTCCTTATCCGTCATGTGGTTCGCCAGGATGTTGAAGAAAAACGAACTGCCCAGGTATATCAATATTCCGATCGAAATCCAGAAGCAATAATGGTTGTATACC
The DNA here is from genome assembly GCA_966250475.1 of uncultured Chitinophagaceae bacterium. Taxonomy (GTDB): domain Bacteria; phylum Bacteroidota; class Bacteroidia; order Chitinophagales; family Chitinophagaceae; genus CBINHQ01. The sequence continues at coordinate 3,699 of CBINHQ010000030.1, read as the reverse complement.
ACGGTCGCCTTAGGATTCCGGAAGTAATCGTAGAAATAAAATATTATGTAAACGAACAGGAGGATGGTCTCAATTCCAATCGCCAGTGAATCAAGCCTCTTGAATTCCCCTTTCAGGTAATAGATCACCGAGAATGCCACGAAGGCCAGCGTAAGTGCAAGTAGAACCCGCCTGAAATTCTTGGTCCTCAGATTCAGATAAATGAAGTATGAAAAGAAGCAGTATTCAATCAGCGTATACGAGGTGTAATAGACCTTACGAAGTGAAACCGGCAGGACATAGAAAACCATCAACAGTGTGAAAATCACTGCGCCATACACCGCCAGGGCAACCATACCTCTGTAATTTGTAAAAAACAAAAAGAAGAAGAGGGGAAGAAGCAGGTAGGAATAAATGGTAATAAAAGAAAAAAGCTTTTCTATGACTTTGGATTTGACCCAAAAATAGAAAAACTTTTAAGATTTAACAATCTGGTAGACCTAATTAATCTTCCCAGATGAAGATGCCGCCTCCAGAAGTGGTAGTAGTTCCAGAGCCAGTGTCTCCCCAGTGTCTTGAATTCCTTTTCATAACAGTAACTTGTTTAATTTGTACAAATCGATTGAGTTGTAAAAATTGAAATTCTACAGGTTTATTTCCACCGGTTGTCAGTTAGGTGCTTTTCATTAAGTCGGCCCTAACCCTTACCAGTTAAGCGTTTCAGCCATTTCTAAGGGTAAAATTTCGCAGGAAAATCACGTATTTTAACGTAGTAATTTCCGTAAATTTACGGATTTATACGATGATCTACGAGAAAATTTACGTGGGAAAACAACGTATGATCCACAGGCCGGGGAGGCGAAGCCACAGTTCAGGAAAGTGCTTTTGCGACGAGGTAGGCCCGCTGATCACCCAAGGTAAATTCCTTCCTTCCGGGGATGCTGAAAACGACCTTTAATTCGAAGCCGGAGTTAGCCAAAATCTTCCTCATTTCGGCAACACTGAAAATGAAATCAACACCGCGGCGATGTTCTGTCTGGTTATCAGGACTGATGATCCAGGTCTCCCATTCAATGCGTGTGGGATTGAACAGGTATTTGCCCTCATTGAGTTGTTTGAGTTGTCCTACATGGCTCCAGTAATGTTCCCTGAATTCCTTTGCTACAATTTCGGTGAGTGACCATGTGTTGATGAAGAGACCACCACCGGGCTTCATCATCTTATGCAAATTTGTTAGAATACGAATGGTATCAGCCTCATTGAAGAAGTTTAAGCTGTTGCCCATGCAGATGGCGAGGTCATATTTATCATTGGAGCTGAAGTCGAGCGCGTCTGACTTCACTGCAGTGACAGGAAGGGATTCCTTTTCAGCGGTTGACTTGATCTCCTGGTAATAGTCCTCGAGGTTGTCGACTGCGGTAACGAGTATGCCGTTGCGACCGAGTTCGAGTGCGTGACGTCCGTAGCCACACATCAGGTCGAGGACGTGGCTCTTTTCGTTCAGCTTAAAGAATGAGATGAGAAAATCGACTTCCTTTTTACTTAGATCGCCAGGGATGATCGCCTTCCAGATGTGCGTGTAATTTCCTTCGAAATAGCTGCTGTTGATATTCTCCATCTTGACTGGTTTATTCCAGCAGTTTGTTGCGCATGGCATACATCACCAGTCCCGCGATGGTCTTCGCGCCCACCTTTTGCTTCATGTTCTGACGAATGGTCTCGATGGTGCGGGGGCTGAGGAATACTTCTTTAGAAATTTCATCCGTGGTTTTGTCTTCCGAGATTAATTTGAGGATGCGTATTTCCTTCTCGGAGAGTTTAACCGGATTGGGATAGAATTGCCTGACGGTTTTTTTATGCTGGAGTTTTAAGAGAACGGCCTTATTCACCAGTTCGTTGAAGTAGAAATCATCATTCATGCAGGTGAGGATCGCCTGGTAGATCTCTTCGGGATCGGTGGTCTTGGTTAGATAAGCATTGGCGCCCATCTCCATCATCTTGGTGATCATTTCCTGATCGTCGTACATCGTGAGGACGATGATCTTCAGATCTTCGTATTCCTTCCGAATCATGCTGATGGCATTGATACCATCGATCTCCGGCATCCTGATGTCCATCAGGATTACATCTGGCAACTTCAATTTCAGTTTGTGCATCAGGTCCTTGCCATCTTCTGCTTCCCACAGGATCTTCAGGTAATCTTTGTCTTTAAGAGCCATCCGGATGCCGTCTCTGAAAATCTTGTGATCATCCGCAATTGCAACTTTGATCTGCTGTGAAATCATGAATCAGTGGTTTTTGTTTTTAGGGGCTCGCGATTAATAAAGCCAAATGTACTTTTTTTTATCTTTCATTAACAGTTTGTTGCGAGGAGGAAGGAAAAATATTGCGATTGGTTAAGAGGAAGGTTGAGCGTTTACCGTTGACAGATGACCGTGGGCGATGTTTGTGAGGAGGATGAGGGATGAGAGATGAGAGATGGGAGATGAGAGATGAGAGATGAGGGATGAGAGATGAGGGTCTTAAAGTCGAAGATTCTTTCCATACGCAGAAACTCCTAAACTCTAAGTCTCACATCTCTCATCCCTCATCCCTCATCCTCGCTGGTCGACTATTCCGCTCTCCTACAATCTATTACCCTCAACTGCAAACTCGTTTGTCCATTGTACTCATTCTCCTCAATCTTGAAAACTAAATCGACGGGTTGTTTTTCGGAGAGAAGCTCGTAGCACTCATACATTCCGAAGCCGATGCCGGTGAGTGTCACGTTGTTCTGCCGCACCACGAAGCGCAGGTGCTGTTCTTTTACGATTCTTGAGAAGCCGGTGTCGACCACATTTCTGGCGACGAACACGGGGCGAAGGTTTTCCGGTCCGAAGGGTTCCATCTGGTCGATGATGTTGTAGAATTTTGGTGTGATGTCGCTGAAGGAAATCTCTGCGTCGATCACGATTTCGGGGATGAGCATTTCGGGATGAATGCTTGCGGCGACGGTTTCCTCGAACTTGGCGCGGAAGGCTTCGACTTTATCTACCTGCAATGTCATTCCCGCCGCGGCGAAATGTCCGCCGTAGCCGATCAGGTGTTCCCTGCACGCATGGATTGCCTCGTAAAGATTGAAACCCGGAACACTCCTGGCACTGCCTGCGGCATATTCGCCGGATTGGGTCAGCACAATTGTGGGACGATGATAATGTTCGATGAGTCGCGAAGCCACGATTCCCACCACACCTTTGTGCCAGTGTGGTTGGAAGAGAACGGTTGATTTTCTCGATGCCCAGTCTTCGTTGCCATTGATCAATGCGAGCGCCTCCTCGGTAATTGAGCTGTCGGCTTCCTTCCTGTTAGAATTATCAGAGTGAAGCATCTCAGCGTAGCGAAGCGCTTCCTGGTAAGTCGGCGCCACAAACATCTCTACTGCTTTGCGCGCGTCGTCCATTCTTCCCGCAGCATTTACTCGCGGCGCGATCATGAAGACGAGGCTTGAGATGTCGAGTTTCTTCGTCACCTTTCCGAGAAAGGATAAAGCCTTGATGCCGTTGTTTGGATTTTCATTTACCTTCTTCAGCCCAAAGTATGCCAGGACACGATTCTCTCCAGTCATCGGCACTATGTCGGCTGCGATTGCGGTAGCTACGAGGTCGAGGTAGGTGTTGGCAGTTTCAAGCGGAAGTCCCATGCGGTCAGTGATCGCCGCGATCAATTTGTATCCAACCCCAC
>CBINHQ010000029.1:0-12398 GCA_966250475.1 uncultured Chitinophagaceae bacterium | reverse complement strand
TGGGAGAAGCGTTTCTGAATATCCTAAGCCTGGATGTCCGTTCGTTTGCGGTGGGCGGGTCCATCGTGATCTTCATACTGGGATTGGAGATGGTGTTGGGGATAGAGTTCTTCAAAGGCGAGAAGGATGTGAAGGCGGCGACGTTGGTGCCGATTGCGTTTCCGCTGATTGCGGGATCGGGAACACTCACGACGATCATGTCGCTCAAGGCGAATTACAGCGAGTTTACCATATTGTTGGCGATATTGATCAACCTGATAATCGTGTACTTTGTGTTGAAGTCGTTGGGCTTCATTGCCCGCATTCTCGGTGCAGCAGGACTGATTGCAATCCGTAAGTTTTTTGGTGTAATTTTGCTCGCTATTGCCGTGAAGATCTTTGCGACCAATGCGTCGCAATTGCTTAATTAGCTAATTAATTAATTAACTAATTAGCTAATTGATTAGGCCTCGTAGTACAATGGATAGTATAAGAGTTTCCGAAGCTCCAGATACAGGTTCGATTCCTGTCGAGGCTACTAGCAGCTACATCACTGAGAATTAAAAAAACTGAAAGCCTTACGAAGTCCTTGCCTGGTAAGGCTTTTACACCTTCTTATATATCAAGCTGAATTTCCTACTTAAACAAATCCCCCATCACCACCACCGCCTGCACTCTCCCGATAGAATGTTCATTTGGTTTGACACCAAAGGTCGTGATCATCGTAGGGAAAATCGTTTTCTTCGTTTGGGTCTCCGCTTTAAATACATCCACCTTGCCGTCCAACTCGCCGGCGTACTTTTTATCAATGGTAAACTCGCGGGTCGCAAATTTCATCTCGCATAAATTGATGCAGCGATCAGCCCGGTCCAGCAGCAGATCAATTTGCGCACCAGACTTCCCTTTCGCAGGGATGTGTCGCCAGGTAGAAACTTCTGTATGCACCCCTTCGATGCCGAGTGCTTTTTTTATTTGCAGAGTATGTTTCTGGCAGACGGATTCAAAAGCAAACCCGCTCCAACTGGTATAAGATCGAGCGGCCATTTGCCGAAGCCAGGTACCTGCACTGGTCGCTTTCGCACCTTCGATGAATTTGAGATAGAAAAGAGAGTATTCATCGGAGAGCTTATAGATCGCATCGTTTTCGTTTTTAGCAAACGGGATATACCGGGTGATAAAACCGGACTCTTCCAGTTCCGTTAATATCTTGGTGGTAGTACCTCCGGACGTAAAGCCACAGGTAGCTATAATTTCATTGCGGGTAAGTCCTTTCCCTTTTTTGGAAAGTGCGCGCACCACGGCCTCGTGATGGTGCGGGTTATTAAATAGCGACTCGTACAGGTTCGTAAACTCCGTTTTCATCGGGCCGTCCTTGGTAAAACAAAGCCGGTCGATCACCTGCGCGGCACTTTCGCCTTTTTGGACCGGGTGCAGGTAATGGGGAATCCCGCCAATTGCCATGTAGAGTTGCAGGATCTGGTAATGGTCGAGTTGGATACCGCGGCTGCGGAGGTATTGTTCCGTTTCTCTGAGGGTAAAAGGCAAAAGCCGGATGCGCTGCGTGACCCGGTTATGCAGTCCGCCCCGGTTATTCAGGATCTTATCGATCATCCAGGAAGCGGCTGAGCCGCAGATGATCACTTTGAGGTGAGGTTGCCGGGAAGCGGAATGGTTCCACCAGTGATCAAAGGCCTGCAGGAAGCCCGATTTCTGCCTATGAATCCACGGAAATTCATCAAAGAAAAGAACAGCAGGTTTATCGTTTGGGAGGCTTGCCAGGTACTGGTTGAGGTAGGTGAACGCCTGTAGCCAATTATCCGGCGGCGCCATGGGTACAGGACTTTGTAGAACCCTTTGAAGGGTTTGGGTGAAGTTCTGGAGTTGATCTTTGAGGGAAGCGTTGTGGACCCCGGTAAATTCAAAGACTAGTGATTCCTTACAGTATTGACGGATCAGGAAGGTTTTGCCTACCCGGCGTCGGCCATAAACAGCTACCAGTTCGGCATTTTTCGATGCAAGCACCTTCTTCAGTATGTCCTGCTCCGTTTCCCGACCTACCAATTTTTCCATATTTTGGACAAGTATATATTTTTAAACTTAGCCAAAATTACATAAAAACGTCGCATTTGGACAAATATAATTTTTCAAACTCAGCCAAAACTGCCGCAGAATAGTAAGTTTTGGCTGGTATAATATAAACAGGTGGGGACATGCTTGTGGGCTAGATCGTCTTCCAGTGCAGTTGACTTCAAAATGCCGTTTAGGAGTCCTCAATCACGCTAATCACACGCTGGAACTGATCACGGAGAAAAAAGAAAATTTTGTTCTCGTAAAAGAGGAATAAATGATTCAGTTGTAACAGAGATGCCCGATACCCAAAAATACGTGACGCAAGTGCCGGATACGGCAGAGGATTATCTTTCTGCTGATTACTGCATTATGGCAATCCTTAATTCCCTCCCATTTCACCATGAAACAAATAAGTTCGATTAATCTGGAATCGAACTTATTCTTATGAAATCAGCCATTGAAATCACTGCAAATGAAAATTTACTTATTAAATTCTAAGAAACCGCGATCCACGCCAGTTCACACTCAAGGTATCTCAACAACTGACCCTTACTCCAGTCTCCATTGAACTTCCTTCCGTTTACAAAAAAAGTAGGGGTCCGATTCACACCGCTTTTCATGCCACTTTCAAAATCTCTTTTTGCTTTGAGATATAAATCCTCATTGGCAATATCCATCTCAAATCGGTTGACGTCAAGGCCAATGTTATTTGCGAAAGAAAGGATGTTCTCCGGCTCAAGAGTCTTTTGATTTTCGAAAATTATGTCATGCATTTCCCAAAACTTCCCCTGCAATGCTGCAGCTTCCGTGGCCACAGCGGCTGGATAGGCATGCGGATGTATTTTTCTCAATGGAAAATTCCTAAAAATGAATTTGAGATCCCAGCCAAGTTTCTCCTGTATGCTTTTTACAATTGGATAAGCCTGGCCACAAAAAGGACATTCGTAATCGCCATACTCAACCAATTCAAGCGGAGCATGCAGATTTCCATAAATATGATCATTGCTGTTAACTGCAGGTATTAAGTCAATCATTGTAAAATGGTTTTAATTGGTTTTGATTTTTCAAGAACTTCAAGAATTCCCTCAGCTCCTGGGTTAACATCTATCGGCGACAGGTAGTTCCAAATGATTATCCCATCTTCATCAATTACATACAATGCCCGCTTACATTCGCCCGTTCTTTCATCATAGGCTTTATACTTTCTTGCCACTTCTCCTTTTGGCTCAAAGTCCGCCAACAAGGGAAAGAAGAATCCATTTTGCTCAGCATAAGCTGCATGACACCACCTGCTATCCACAGAAATGCCAAGCAATTGGGCATTGTAACTGTTAAAGTACTCTTCCATTTCATTGTACAAATTCATCTGGCTTCCACAGACAGGACTCCAATCCGCTGGATAAAAAGCAAGAATCACCTTCCTTCCCCTCAATTCATCGAGACTCATTCTGTCCGAGGGATTCTGATACAATTCAAATCCCGGTGCAATACTTCCTATAGGTAACATAATTTTCATTTTATCATTTTTAAATAGGGTTTTAGCAGGTGAATGCCCTTTCGAACATCCACCTGCTTAAGGCAGTCTAAAGTTGTTCCGCCGCGCTGATAATGAACTTCGTCACCTTTTCCGGCTGAGACACCATGGGAACATGACTGGAGTTCAATTCAAGTGTAGTAGCATCAATCAGCTTTGCCTTGAACCTTTCAAGGTCCGGGTTTATCATTCCATCGTTTGCGGCTACGATATACCATGAACGTTTGCTTTTCCAGGCAGGGTTATAAACTTTTTCTTGCGTAGCAGACGCAGCCCAACTACCCTGTGTTGCAAAAATCAACTTCCTTTCTTCTGGCAAAACATCCTGGGCAAAGTACTCGTCAATCCCCTTTTGAGGCAAGGTCAGGTGACCATCAGAGCTTAGCTGAAATTCCTTTTCGACTCCTGTGGTCGGCATTGCTGCATTTACATCAATAACATTCTGGCCTTCTTCCGGCACAAGTGCCGCGACATATAATAAGCCGGCCACATTCTCATCCTTACCTGCTTCAGAAATAACCATTCCTCCATAGGAATGACCAACCAGAAGAACGGGTCCATCTAGTTGCGCAATCGCGCGTTTGGTAGCTGCCACATCATCCGCAAAAGAAGTAAGGGGATTCTGTACAGCAATTACATTGTACCCCTTTGCCTGGAGTCTGGTAACTACCTTGGACCAACTGCTTCCATCGGCAAATGCTCCGTGCACCAAAACAATGTTTCTTACTCCTTTGATTCCCGTAGGCGTTGCTGCCTTGTCAGGTAGCGCAGTAGTAGCGACTGCTGTGGAAAATGCAGCTGATAAAAATTGTCTGATAGTAATCATAAAATTGTTTTTATTGTTAATTAATAAGAAAACTGATTATTGTGATTGAAGAATAAATTGTCAGGAGGTTGTAGCTATTTCATTTTCTTCCAATTCTGCCCGCTTATTTTTTAAAGCCTTTTTAATTACAACAGCCGCCTGTGTCATCGCCGTCTGTACGGCAGGAACTGATGCCAACGAGTTTAACAGACCATAATCGTGAATTAGTCCTCCATACCTTGTCAACGTCACTTTCACACCTGCTTCATTTAATTTTCTTGCATACGCTTCACCTTCATCCCGTAATACATCGTTTTCCGCTGTTTGAATTAATGCAGGAGGTAATCCCTTCAATTGTTCAGGATCCGCTTGTAAAGGAGAGGCGAAAATTTCTTTACGTGCATCTTTATCGGGGAGATAATTATCCCAAAACCAGCGCATCATATTCCTTGTCAAGAACCTTCCTCCCCCAAATTCATTATATGAACCAGTTTCAAAATTTGCATCGGTTACTGGCCATAGCAGCACCTGCAGCTTTATTTCCGGACCACTTCTTTCTTTTGCCATCAACACTACGGCGGCTGTCATATTGCCTCCTACACTATTTCCCACTATCGCGAGGTTCTCGCCATCGACCCCGATCTCTTCTCCCCTTTCCGATACCCATTCGAGGGTGGCATAAATCTGATTGATGGCCACCGGATACTGTGCTTCAGGAGATGGAGTGTATTCCGGGAAAACAGCAACCGCACCACTCTGAACAACCAGGTCTCGCACCAGTCTTCTGTGTGTCTCATAATCACCCAACACCCAGCCACCACCATGAATGAAAATGAAAACAGGCAACCCGGCATCAGCATTCAAAGGTTTGACAACATAAATCCTGACCTGCTCTCCATTTTGTTCTATAAATCTTTGAGATTCTTCAATACCTGAATAATCAACGTTTACAGATTCCTGGGCATCAGTCAGGACCTTGCGTGCATCAGCAGGGCTAAGTTGCTCAATTGGCTTACCCTTTCCTGAATTTAGTGCGTCCAGGAAGGTTCGCACTTCTTTAAAAATTTGGGGATCGGACCCCGGGTCCATTCTTTTGTAAGATTGTGACATAGATAAATGTTTAAAATGTTAAGAATAATACTTCAATAGAAACTGCTTAATATTTGATCTACCGCTCCATTGTATTGGCTGGCTTCAATGATCCCATACATGTCATTCCCTCCAGATTCGTATAGCTATACCCCGAACATGACGATTGAGAGTCGAGGACTATCCCTTTTATGCCTGTTGGCGTAGATACAGCTACCAGAACTGTTTCTTCATCGGTCCCTTCAAGGGCAAATCGATACTCTTCATCCACCCTGAACTGATCGGGGTTTAATCGCATATCAAGGTCGCCACAATAGAGACAATGAGTCTCTATAGAGAAATCTGATTTGTAACCTCGCTCACGGAGGTTGTTCAATGCATCTGGTAATGACTTAAAATTTTTCATTGTTACCTTGTTTTAGTCAAATAGAGGAGATGGGTATGTCCAACGTAGCCTTTGCTCCATTTCATAGCTGATATTGTCAGCGTACACATTGCACATTTCGATTAGAAATCCCTTCCTTCCATTTGTCAATGTGATTGAAAAAATAATACGATCACCATCTGGATTATTGTTATCCTGGAAATAATGAAACATATCAACCTTAAATTCTTCCGGGCTAATTCTTTCCTTTAAACCTGTGCAATAAATACAGGTAGCCTCTCTCCTAAACCAGAGTCTATAACCATCTGATTTCAGATTCTCCAGGAACCTTTCAATTGTCAATACTGGTATCCAGCTTTTCATTGTCTTTTGTTTTTCTGTATTTACCACAAATCTTTAGGGCTGCCAGGCGCAATGCTTTCCTCAATAGGTGTATAGAAAAGGGGTTGCTCTTTCGTACGAATGGCATCATCCAGAAATTCACCTCCATCGGAGACATTGCGCAGTGATTCGTCTTTAGCTAATTCAAAAACTTTAGCCTCTTTGAGCTTCGGTTTCTTTTCAAACAGGTTTAGTAATGAGAATTTCATTTTGAAAGTTTTGATAGTTCTTACCCGTGTGGTCACGACAAAGAGCTTCCTATCGGTTCCTTGCCGAACCAAACCACGATATTTGAAAATGTTCAAGGGAAATAGGACTTGTTGCCTGTTGACTTGCCGTGTAATTGACCGGATTTCGTAAGGATGAATACGCCGGCGTAGGGATATCCTGGTGCACGAACGGATGGAAAGTGCATTTCCCGTTACAACCTCCTCGGCAAACTGTCACCCGTCATCTTCGTTTCAACAGGTGGCAAACCTTTATTCATTTTTTGATCGCCTGGAGGGGCCACCATTCCTCAAAATTGATGTCACCGAGCTCAGCATGTCCGGCCGGTACCAGGGCAGTCTGGGTAATTTCTCCTCCAAAATACTCTGGTCTTCCTGTGGCAACTACTTTGCGCTGGTCTTTCACATGCTGGAGATATCGTCCAACAATTTCATGCATTTCAAATCTTTCGGGGCCAGCAATCTCAACTTTTCCATTCACAGGGTTGCCTAGTGCATACTTCACCACAAATGATGCTACATCATTGGCAGCAATGGGTTGAAATTTTGCATCAGAAAGATGAATTTCATTACCTACTGTAGCCTGATTGGCAATTCCTCCTATGAATTCAAAAAATTGAGTACTTCTGATAATGGTGTAAGGCACACCTGATTGTTTGATCAGGTTTTCTTGTGCTAATTTGGCCCGCATATAGGGAATATTCTGCATGATGTCAGTCCCAACTATAGAAAGCGCCACATGGTGCTTTACTCCTGCTTTGATCTCTGCACCCAATAGGTTTCGACCAGATGTTTGGAAAAAGTCCATTACTGCATTTTCCTCAAAAGAAGGCGAATTTGCCAAATCTACTACCACATCTGCACCCTGGAGTCCTTCTGCCAATCCCTCTCCAGTGATTGTATTGATTCCTGTGTTGGGAGAAGCGGCAACTACGTCATGTCCATTGTCTCTTAATTGTTGCACTACCTTACTACCGATGAGGCCTGTGCCTCCAATGACTACGATCTTCATGATTTTAAATTTTGATTTTGTGTTGATCCAAAAGGCCAACCCAATGCCAAACATCTAAATCATTGAAAAACAAACAAACACAAAAATTCTGTCCGGAGAAAATTCACTTTATTCCGTAAATACACTAACAACTTCACTTTATTAAGGGAAAACGAGAGGGGCTACTTGTCAGGAAGAAAAATAATCGCTCTTATTAATTCGCAGCTTTTTCATTTTGGAGTGTAAGGTGTTACCAGGGACTTTTAATATTTCCGACGCACTTCCAGCCCCTGAGACTTTTCCTGCACATCGCTTCAACGTATCAATAATGTAACTTCGTTCAACTTCTTCGAGCGAACGATTTAACTTTTGTGCTTCATTATTTCCCTCACTGTTTGAGTTTTCAGGGATAAACACCTCCTTCAACTCGCCATCCGTATTCAAAAGAATGGTGCGTTCTATTAAATGCTCCAATTCTCTTACATTCCCAGGCCAGGTATAACTGCGTAATTTTTGCATTACTACAGGAGAAACCTTCTTGATCTTACGTCCGGTAATCCTGCTATACTTTGAAATAAAAAACTTAGCCAGGGGTTCGATATCTTCCATTCGATTCCTCAATGGAGGGAGATGAATCGGGAATACATTTAGGCGGAAATACAAGTCAGCACGAAATCTTCCTTTCCTTACCTCATCTTCTAATGTCCGGTTTGTCGCAGCGATTAGCCTGACATCAACTTTAATAATCTGTTTTCCCCCCAACCGTTCAAACTCACGCTCCTGGATCACTCTTAATAATTTCGCCTGTACCTCCATTGGCAATTCACCTATTTCATCAAGGAAAATCGTACTGTTATTTGCACGTTCGAACTTGCCAATTCGCCGATCAATAGCGCCTGTAAATGCACCTCTTTCATGACCAAATAGCTCACTTTCGATAAGATTAGTAGGCAACGCTGCGCAATTTACTTTGACCATTAATTTATCCCTTCGTGGCGAGGTGTTATGAATTGCTCTTGCAATTAATTCCTTCCCCGTTCCTGTTTCCCCGGTAAGCAATACTGTCGCATTTGATTCCGCAACCAAGGACATGAGGCGATAAACTTTTTGCATTTCATCTGCGCTACCTATTATGTCTGTGAAGTATAATGTCTGGATCTGTTCTTTGAGATAGTCATTCTCAACTTCAAGCTTTTTTCGATAGGCTAATATCTTTTCATTTGCCTGGATGTTATCAATTGCAATCGAAATTTGGGCACAAATGCCATTCAACAATAAGTTGCTCATCCTGTTAGCAAGCACCCAGATAGTGCCAATGTTCTTGTTGCCCATTCTCAATGGCAAACCATACATATTTCTGAGTCCTGCTGTTTTCCAAAGCCTGGCGTACTGACTGCCATTATTAAATTCCTCCTCGATATTAAATACCATTCCATTCTCACTTGCTAGTACCTGAGCAGTATAGTATTCTTCGGCTGTGATACGATCATTCGCCATTTTGTCAAAATCAATCCCTGTATTCCCCTTCTCAAAAAGAGTTCTGTTGAACATAAAGGGTGACAAGTGTATACCATCGTCTTCTATTACCCGAATCATCACAAATTGTATGTTCATTGTTTTGCTCAACACTGTCGAAATCGCATCCTGAAGATCCTGTTTTGTTTTTACCCTTGTAATATCATGACTAAATTCTAATAGAAATGATTGTTCTGCTTGTTTCAAAGCAACCTGCTCATTAGCCATAATGTTGGCCATAGCAGTAGAAATTTGAGCACATATGCCTTTCAGCAATGGAACATTGATCTCATCGATGTAAAGAAAAAGAGCTCCGAGGTTAGTTGTTCCATTACGGAGACGCATTGTGGCCAACTTTTTCAGACCCATCTTTTTCCAGTGAAATAAATACTCAGCCTTAGCGCCCTGCTGTATCTCCTTATCAGTATGAATTATTAGGGGAGTTTCTGATTTCAGCACACGGCTTTGTATACCATCATTTATCGGGTATTTCAGATTGCTCCAATCCTTTATTAATGTGCGATGGAGTCCAAATTCTTCCAAATCATGAATATAAGAAGACATTGTAGCGTCGTCCTGATTGATTAGCCGTATTTCATATCCTTTATTATGACTTAGCTTATTTACAGCCCTGCTGACTGCTTTAGCCAATTCTTCCTTTGTTCTGACAGTTGCAATGCTGCTGCTGAAATTCAAAAGGAATGTTTTCTCCTCTTCCCTTTTTTCGATTTCCTCATTGGCTCTGATGTTGGACATTGCTACCGATATCTGCGCGCATACCGCATCTAATAAATTTGGTTTGATTTCCTTTGTTCTCTCGGGATCCACGTGCAGAAAGGTACATCCGATAACTTTCCCACCTACTTTCAATGGAGACCCGATTACTTTCTTCAACCCAATCTTTTTCCAGAAGGAAACATAAACCGGCATTTCTGAATTTTCTGCAAGCTGGCTAACATCTAATAAGATCGCACCGTCCGAAACCTTCAACTTGGAAAAGAGCGGATCATAAATGGAATGTCTTGTTTTGCTAATTTCCTCATAGCCTTCCTGGTCAGTAACTTTCCTGCTAAGATCGACCATGAATGGAGTATAAGTCTCATCCGGGTTTATTTGTAATAAGCCGAAGTCTTCAATTGAGAATAAGTCCTTGATCTTTGTATTAACTATTTCCTGCAGATCATCCTTTGTTCTAAGCTTAGCTATCTCACTACTCAACTCGAGTAGAAGAGATTTTTCTCTTTCCCTTTCAGTGATCTCCTCGTTCTTGATGATATTTGACACTGCGCCTGACAATAGCGGTGCAATCCCTTTCATAAGGTTCCTGAATTCCCGACTAAAGCCTTCCTTATTATCAGTATAGGTATGTATGAACCCCATGGGTTTCCCTTCCTTCATCAATTTAGTCATAAGTATTTGCCTGACACCCTTTTCATAGTTCACACGGAGGAAAGAAGGTCTGTCAGGCAGATCCATGATTTCCTCCAATACGAAGGAAATAGGTTCATTTGATTCCAACACCGCCTGGATAAAGGGTTCATTGAGAGAAAAATGAGAGGCTACCATTTCCTTATATCGTTCATGGGTGCGAATTGGAGAGCCGGTATTGTCAAGGAGAAATGGTATATAGGTTTGTTCCTGTTCGTTTATGAGGGTTACAATGGAATGTGTAATATGAAATAACCCCTTGATGCGCTGCTTGAAAATAATGATCAGGTCATTCTTTTCCCTGACTTTTGTAATATCATCGCTTAACGCAAGCAGGATTTCGCTTTCTTTTTTATAGCGCTCAACCTCTTCATGAGTTAAACTTATAGAGCTACCCTTTTCATTTTTTTGGAGGTTGCGACTCTTCAATCCGTATTTTGCCCCTGTACTTTTCATGGAAGGCTATTCTCTTTTAATGTATAGCAATTCGGGGCGGATTACTTACTTTTCTGTAGTATTCATAGATGATTCAATAATTGATTTAAAGGTAGCTTAATTTTCGTGACTCGAAGTCGAGGTACTTCAATTCATCCTCCCAAAATAATAAACTTCATGAGTTTGAATTGTTTAAAATCTATGGAGGTTTTAAATTCAACACTCCAATATAAATCTTATCCCTTCGCGAACTCTACCAATCTCACAACACTTCCCCTATCAGCCTCCTTCAATGCTGAAATGTATTCAACCCTGTTTGGACCTTTGCCCGATAAATTTCCACTTCCCCAGGTGAAAGGAGGTTTTCTAAAAATATGACTTCTTATTACATCCGCCATCAATCTTGAATGTCTGCCATTGCCATTGGGGAAACAGTGAATGGAAACAATTCTGTGTTTAAAACGAACTGCGATTTCATCTTGTGGGAAGCTATTATTTTCCACCCAATAAAGGCAATCATCAAGGAGTCCGCGTAAGTTTACCGGCACCTGCTTCCAATCTACTCCAATGCTCTTATCAGAATGACGGAATGTTCCGGCCCACTTCCACACATGTCGATACATTCGCTTATGCAATTCACGCACAAATTTTTCAGATAGAATTTCTTCCGCAATGAAGCGATTTCGCAAAGTCCACTCAACAGCTTCCTCAATATTTAGTTGTTCTGCTTCATTCAGTTCTCCCTGAGTGCTGATATGCTTCAACAACAATCCTTCTTTCTCCTCCTCATTGATCGGAGTTTGCCCCTGACCATATTCCAGCTCTAGTCCCATAGAAACTTCGGCATTTCGTCTTTGAGTTCATGCTTCTTCTCAGCGTAGGCCTTTTTTAACCTTTCCTCAGAATTCCCCTGACCCTCCAGGGCCATTGTGATGTTTGTCCTATTCACAATCTCATAGGCCTTCTCTCCTGCCTTCGCATCCACCATTTCTTCAAGTGTACCTTCCTTTGGAATTATCGCATACACGAGTTTCATGTTCATGGCTTCGGCAATTTCATGGAGAGTCTTCAAGGTTATCGTACCTTCCTTTTCTCTTTTCTCATAATCACTCACCGTGGGTGACTTCTTCTTCAAACGATGAGCAAGTTGATTCAAATTCATGTTGATCGCCTTGCGGATAGTACGCACCCATCCTTCAGCCGGGACAGGGATTTTTCCCGCCTGCTGAAAAGGAGCCAGGCTGCGGCTGACTTGTTCCAGTATCAATTGCTGCTTTCGATTCATAAGCTTATAAGCTAATTATTAAAATCAAAGGTAAGCCTTTAAGCGAATATTTTCAATAAAAATAGCTTATAAGATAATTTATTTTAAATAAAATTAGTTTATAAGCTAATAGTCCAAAAAGTTCCTTTGACCCTTGAAGGCCAAACTCAGCCACCCTAATTCCCAATCCTACTCTTCTCCTCACTTCCTCCCTCATCAATCCTCTTCTTGTTAAACTTTCTGCCGTAGCTGAAATTGTAACTGACCGAAAATCCAAAGTTCTGAGTCTGTCGCT
>CBINHQ010000028.1:0-12484 GCA_966250475.1 uncultured Chitinophagaceae bacterium | reverse complement strand
TTCAGCGGATCGCTCACATCGGCCACATCCTGCAACTGCGAGATTGAAGGCTGGTTTGTGCGGCCGTTATAATTTATCCGAAGGTTTCTTCCCCGGTTAGGTGAATAGTTGAAGCTCGCGGTTGGAAAGAAGTTAGTGTAAGATTCCTTCACCAGCGAGTCGCGGTTGGTTAGGGCCTGAAAGCTGTGGCTCTCGAGCGTGGCTCGCTGAACGGACAAACCCAGTTGGTAATTGTATTTCTTCTCCTGCACTCTGAAGTTGGATCCAAAGCGATGTGCACGAAATATGTTCTTGAATTCATTCGTCAAAGCAAGATTGGGATCATCATACTTCTCGCTAAGCGGATCGAAGTTATACGCCACTTTGTTCGACGAATTATTGTTTAAGGTGTACGCGTAATTGAACTCTATCAGTTTGTTCAAACCAATCGGCTCGGTGTAAGATGAGCTGATCACATTGTTATGCGTGTTGGTAGTCTGCGTGCTCTCCTGATTTTGGGTGATCAGTCGCACAAGCTCGCCGGTCCGAGAATAGAATTCAGTATGTGAAATATTGAAACCTCCGCTCTCGCTTTGCCCGAATGAATTGTTCCATCCGAGGGTGATGGTACGACCCGGCTTGCGAAATCTTTTTCTGTAGAGCAGATTGTTATTCCAGTTGAGCCCGTCCCTGGTGTTTGTTGTCGCACGGTTGCCTGACTGTACGAGGTAGTTCGCGTCAGCAACCTCTGCAAAGGTGAAGGACGTATCGCGACTGTCGTTCTCCGAATGTTGAATAACGATGCCGGGTATGAAGAGAATGGATGACATCGAATCGAGCCTTGCCTCGAGCCTGATGTTTATCCGATGATTTTGATTTCTATTTGTCGATAGATAATCCCGCGAAAGGCTGGAAACAGAATCATTGGGAAATGTGTTTCGCTGAAACATTCTCTGTTCCTGGTCGATGTCGGAATCAGAATAGAAATAACTTCCCGTTCCTTTCAGCTTCGTTGTCCAGTCGTTTGAATAATTTATTCCCGCGGAAAGCGAGCGGTTAATTCCCGTTTGACCAGCACCGGGCAATCCACCCATCATTCCCGCAAAACTGTTTCTAAGCGCAGAGAGTTGCAATCCACCCGGAGTTCCCATGCCACCACCAAAGCCACCGCTGGAGAGACCGTTTCCTCCCATCATCGCGCCGAGTCCTCCCATGGAGCTGATTATATCAGTAAAAGAAAATCCCGGTTCATTTATATTGTTTGCATTGAACAACACTGAAATTCTCTCGGGACCCGCGAACTTATTCATGCTCAAGTTGGCCTTGTACCTTCCCTGGTCGCCATAACCGGCAAGCGCTCTTGCGAAGATCCCACTATTGCGATCCTTCTTCAGCTTTATGTTCATCGTCTTCGTTCGGTTGCCATCATCAATCTTCGTGAACCTTGCCTGCTCGCTCATGTCGTCGAAGACCTGCACGCTCTCCACCATATCGGCAGTAAGGTTCTTCGTGGCGAGTTTGGGGTCATCGCCGAAGAATTCCTTTCCATCCACCAAAACTTTTTGCACTGTTTCTCCCTGGGCTTTCACGTTGCCTTCTCTGTCAACCTCCACACCGGGAAGTTTCTTCAGCAAATCTTCAACCGTTGCATTCGGTCTCGTCTTGAATGCATTTGCATTGAATTGGACCGTATCACCTTTCACCACAATGGGCGCTTCATTGGTGACGATTACCTCAGCCAGCATCTTCGCATCCGACTCAGGATTAATCACACCAAGATCTGCGACACTTCCCGCCGAATCGATGCTTGCGTTTTTAATCAATGAAACTATGGCTGGATGAGCAATGTGAATGATATACTCTCCCTTTGTCAATCCGTTGAATTCAAACCGACCTTCCTTGTTGGTTAGTGTGAAAGTGACGAATGATGAATCGGGTGATTGCATTAACGAGATCGTAGCCTCAGGAATTCCTGAGCCCGAGACTGAGTCCACCACCATACCCCGGATGATTCCGTGATGTTTTTGGGCGAGCGAAGAAGCCGTTATGCCCATGAGGATCATGAGTAGGAGTAAGGTTCTATGCATTGGGAGGAAATGTCTACGAATTTAGATGTAAGAATCGAGAATTCCCCGCTTTGAGTTTACTCAAAGCTGCCGTTCATGGAAATAAAGTTTCCATTTCACCTGATCATTGCTCTTTACACTTAGCTAAACAGGTATTCTACATCTTCCTTAGTCAGCGATTTCACGAAACCGGTATCATCCGCAATCAGTTCCTTCGCCAGCACGCGCTTCTTCTCCTGAAGTTGCAGAATCTTATCCTCGATTGTGTCCTTACAAATCATTCTGTAGGCAAAAATGTTCTTCGTTTGCCCGATACGGTGAGTACGATCGATTGCTTGCTGCTCCACTGCCGGGTTCCACCATGGGTCCACGATGTACACATAATCCGCTGCCGTAAGGTTCAGACCGACGCCTCCCGCCTTCAGCGAAATCAGGAACACGCGAACCTCATCGTCGTTCTGGAAACTCTGTATCGCTCTCTCTCTCTCTGGCGCCGAAGTGCTGCCATCGAAATATTCGTACTTGATGCCAAGCTCATCGAGCTTTGCACGTATCAGTGAAAGCATGCCGAGGAATTGGGAGAATACGAGTGCTTTGTGATCACCGATGTTTTCAACGATCTCTCTCGCTAACTCTTCAAGCTTGATGGAATGATTCTCGAATTTCTCGTCCTCATTCAATATCGCTGGTGAATCGCAGATCTGGCGGAGCTTCATCAATCCCTGGAGGATCGTCAACTGCGAACGCTGGATGCCCTGCTCCTGAATGGTACCGAGAATCTTATCGCGGAAATCGTTTCTGTACGCGTCGTAAATCCTGCGCTGCTCATCTTCCATCTCACACCAGAGAATCATCTCCTGCTTTTCGGGAAGATCTTTCGCCACCTGCTCCTTCGTTCTGCGAAGAATGAAGGGATACAGAATCTTCTTCAGATGCTCCTTGCGATCCGGTTCGCCAAACTTATCGATCGGTATCGCGAATTCCTGCCTGAAGAATTCCATGGTGCCAAGCATGCCCGGATTCAGGAAGTTCATTTGCGCGAAAATGTCGAAGGTGTTGTTTTGAAGAGGCGTACCGCTCATGCAAAGCCTGTTCTTCGCGTTCAATAAGCATGCGGCCTTTGTTACTTTGCTTGCAGGATTCTTGATCGCCTGCGATTCATCCAGCACCACATAATCGAATTCAACACTCATTAATAGTTTGATGTCGCTGCGTAAGGTCCCATAGGTTGTTATCGTAATGTCATGGTCAACGATCTCGTCTCGTAACCTCGTACGTCCCGCTCCGTGGTGAATGCGATAAGTGAGTTCGGGAGTAAATTTCTTTATTTCATTTTCCCAGTTATAGATCAGCGTTGTGGGGCAAACTACCAGTGCCTTCAGCTTTCCATTTTCTTTGCGATAGTGCTCTAAGAATGAAAGGGCCTGCACGGTCTTACCGAGACCCATGTCATCTGCAAGAATTCCACCCCACTTGATTTCCTTTAGATAATTGAGCCACTGGTAACCAGCAACCTGGTATGGCCTGAGCACGTGGCTCAATGCTTCGGGAGGCTCGATCTCTGAAATCTTGTTGAACTGGCGAAGATTTGAATACTTCTCCTCCAGTTGAACTACCAGTTCTTCTTCATCACGAGTTTCATACAATTCATCTACCACGCTGAGGTGAAAGCGGGAAAGTTTCAGGTTGTTGTTGTTGCCCTCGCCAACACGGAACAAAAGCGAGTATTTCTTCAACCATTCCTCCGGAAGAATTCCAAGTGTGCCGTCGTTGAGTTGCACGAATTGCTGCTTGTTGGCGAGGGCGCGCTTTACTTCAGCTACGGTTACCTTCTGCTCACCGAACACGATATCCACTCTGGCGTCGAACCAATCGGTATTGCTGCTGATGAAGATCTTCGTCTGTGGCTTGGCAGTATTGAAGCGGAAGTTCTTCAAAGCTTCGAAGCCAAATACCGGTGTCTTCATATCCTTCATGGCATCCACGAAGAGGAAGAACCAGTTATTCTTCAGCACATCCGTTCCTTTCAGCGCCAGCGAGCCTGAGTCTTCATTCACTATGAAGTTTGAATGGAGGTTCTGGAGTTTCTCCGTAAACTTTCTTTCCGCATCGCGGTCGCGGTGCACGATCATCACCTTGTCACCCTGTGGCACTACCAGCTCATCACGATCCCGCATCCTTGTCTCGTATCCCTTGTAAGAGAATGAAGGTTGAAATACCAGGTAGTCGCCTTTTTCTACGAGGAAGAGTTTCACTTCCGGCTCGCCGGCCTTGATCTCCTGAACGAGGCTCTTATCAAAATCAACCTTGTATTCCTTTGTGAGCGGAAGTATGAATTGAGTTAAGGTTGATGGCCATTCATCGCCAGGAACAGTCATCTTGCCTGAATCTCGGAATTTCTCCACGAGATGAATCACTTCATTATTCTTCCACAAATGCAATTGATGATTGTAGAGGAAGAAGAGCGGTCCAGGACTTTCGTTATCGCCGAGTTCGTATTCCATGCTGCCGGTGCTGACTCGACAGTCGATAGTATAATGAGAATTCTTTTTAACGATGAAACGCGGCTCTGCCTCAGTAACTGAAAGCTGCAGCGGCTCGAGGTTCGAAGTCTTGAATGGTTTGCCTTGTGGAAGCATGAAAACGCGCCTATTCTCAGACTCTGCAAAAAGTTTCTTCAGCTTCGGAAGAAGGTACTCGGCCATCAGCTCCTTCGTTTCACCAGGAAGATCATCGTCTTCATGATGAATAATATTTTCCCAGAAACCAGCGAATGGTGAGTTCCTGCTTATGTATTTGTTGATCTCATTCTCCTGGAGTTTGCGCAGCGCCGCCAGCATCTGCCTGTCTTCGTCTGAAAGTTTTTCCGTTTCCACATAACGGCTTATGTCAAGCTTCTCCACCTTGCCTGCAAAGCGATCGGCATCCTCGGTTGATTCACCTATCACCACATCAACGGTAAAATGAGGGTATGATTTCTTTCCAAAATTGAATACGATTCCGAGTTGGTGCGAAGGAGGAGCCGGCGATTCTTCCTCCACCACTTCCTTTTCTTCCTTCTTCGCCTGTGGAATGAGCACGGGCCTTGTATAAGTGTTCGATGCCACCGGCGCAACTCTCTTGATGGAAGGATCCAGCACACGAAGGAAAGGCTTGCCATCCTTGTACACGAATTCAAACTTACCCTTGATGTCGTCGCTTAGTGAGTAGCCATACGCCTCGAGCAGTTTGTTTTTCTCTTTATCCCAATTACGAATGCTGTCGAAGTAATTTGAACCGTAAGCATTGAGCAATTGAAGGAAGACGATCACCTTGGGCAAGCAAAGCGGATGCTCTTCGTCTTCATAATCGCAACTGGTGTCTAAGTTTCTTTCCTCGTTCTTTCGAATGATGACCTTGTAAGCCTTTCCATCCAATTCAACCGTAGCCTTCACGGTTTCATTCTCCGCATAATCGATCGAAGCTTTATTAGTGCGAAGGTATTTTTCAGCATCAGCAAAAATATCCTGTGAGGTGAGCATGCGAACCGATTTCAATTCGATGCTCTTCATCTTTGCAACGGTATGACGCTGGTCGTACCTGATGTCTTCGGATTGCAAGTGACCACGATCGATCATCTCCTGCAACTGCAACAATGAAGCAGCCTCGTGACGACAGATGTCGCCCAGGTTGTATGGGCAACTGCAACGCAGCGAGAGCGACTTCGGGTCCTTGAACTTTTGTATGTAGACTTTATAGAAAGTTGAGTAGCTGTCGTCCTTTACACGAAAAGTAGCGGAGCCGAAAAGGTCATCATACTCTATCAATTCCACAAAGCCAATCGCATGTATTTTCTTTCCACGACGGATTACTTCATCAGTCCCATGTGTGTATACGTACTTGATAAGGTGCGGTAATGCCATTCAATCCTTCAGTTTAACTTTCTCCGGGTCCGGCGGTTCGGAAAATATTCTAATGCCGGCTTGCAGCCTTGATACTGTAAAGGCCAATCGGCAAATCTAAATGAAAATGGAGCGGATTTCCCGCAAAAACTTCATAAAATAAAAAGGCGTCAATGCCGCGCAAAATGAGAAAGAAAATGGGTATCTTTATAGGTTTGCCCGCACCCTGACTTCCGTCAAGGGCATGCTGTTCACTCCACGTTCCCTGCCACAAGTTTCCCTTCTTTATAAATCGGAAGCACATTCGCTCCATCAGCAGTGAGGCAATAACGAATGTCTTCTTCGAGGCCGAAACCCATCAGGCGATGATAGTGTGATGCATTTGATTTCTTCATGAAGGCAAAGAGATCCTTCTTTCCTTTATCGTACATGGCTTCGGCCATGTGAGAGGAGTCGCAG
Organism: uncultured Chitinophagaceae bacterium; assembly: GCA_966250475.1. Lineage (GTDB taxonomy): Bacteria > Bacteroidota > Bacteroidia > Chitinophagales > Chitinophagaceae > CBINHQ01. The sequence goes on along the minus strand of CBINHQ010000028.1, from coordinate 6,099 downwards.
TTGATAGAGAACGCATGACCAATGCGATTAATCACAGCTCCAGCGAAGAGTGAGTCTTCGAGATTGACTCTGTCTTTCCAGGCGGCGCAACCAAGAATCACATCCTGCTTCATAGCGAGGAGATGATCGCACACTGCAGATAAGTTGGGGAATGAACCGGTGATGATTTCCTTTGCACCTTTCTCCAGAGCCATGTGCAGAAGCCTTGTGCCATTGGTGGTGGTTAATACAAGAGTCTTCCCCTCGATAAATTCGCGCGGATACTCGAAAGGCGAGTTTCCGTGTTGAAGTCCATCGGCGATCTTTCCATCGCGTTCACCGGCAGTGATGCCATCGATCTGGCGACCGATTTCGGTACACCGTGATACGCTGTCAACCGGAATAATCGACCTCGCGCCATTTGCCAGCGCTGTGGCGATTGTGGAGGTGGCCCGCAAAACATCGATGATGACAACGATGCTGTTTGAAACATCATATAAATGTAGAAGCGCGGGAGAGAGTGAAGTAAATAAAGTCGGTTTATTGTTCATTCTTAATTGGCCTGCAAAAATAGTGGAAGGAAATTTAACGCTTGTTAGTAGTGGATGGGCTTACTTCTGCAGTATTTTTTTCCACTTATCAGTTTCCGCAAATTCCTTGATGGTGCGGTTTCTCTGTTCGATGAGTTTCCGCATGTATCTGGTTAAAAACATCCTGTTGCAAAGATTGCCCACGAAACCATAAGGTGCCTCAAATTCGATGATGTCGATCATGATCGTGCCATTATCGCAAGGCTTGAAATGATGCGCATGTTTCATCATCCTGAAATCGCCTTCGGCTTGCTCGTCGATGAAATAATCGGGCTTGACCATTTCCGTGATTCTTGAACGAAGCATTCTCGTTTTGAAAAGATGCCTTGCTTTCCACGTTACTGATTCATCTTTTTCGATGAGACCGAACCTTGTGCCGGCTATTGCCTCTTCCTTGTGCCGCGACATCGATTCCTTGTGCAGGTCAATGCTCCTGGAAAGATCGAAGACCCGATCGGCAGGTGCAGCGATGAAGGTGGTGAGGTGCAGCGTTGGCATATCAGAATATGATAATATTTAATTGAGTAATTTTTGATTAATCAATTAAAGAACGGAATTACGCGAAAGGTATTTTGGCAACTCTTGCTTTCAGTAGTTTTTCTCTCACCTTGATGAAAATTTCCGTTCCGATTGGTGAAAATTCGGTTTTCACATAACCAAGACCAATTGCCTTGGAAAGCGATGGCGACTGCGTGCCTGAAGTAACCACTCCAATCGCATTTCCGTTTGCATCTGCAATCTCGTAACCATGACGGGGAATGCCTTTGTCCACCATTTCAAATCCAACAAGCTTGCGCTTTAATCCTTCCTGCTTTTGTTTTTCAAAAATGCTTCTTGAGGTAAAATCCTTTGTAAACTTGGTAATCCATCCGAGTCCGGCTTCGAGGGGAGAAGTGTTGTCGTCGATATCATTTCCATAAAGGCAAAAGCCCATTTCGAGGCGCAGAGTGTCACGTGCACCAAGTCCAACGGGTTTCAAACCCTGAGGGGTGCCCGCTTCGAAAATTGCATTCCAAACTTTATCCGCATTGTCATCCTTGTCTTCAAAATAAATCTCAACGCCGCCCGCTCCGGTATATCCGGTTGCACTGATCAGCACATTCTCTACTCCTGCAAAAGTTCCTTTGGCAAAAGTGTAATACTTCATGTTGAGAAGATCGATGTCGGTGAGAGGCTGCAGAATCTTCGTCGCGTTGGGACCTTGTATTGCCAGCAGGCAGGTCTTGTCGGAGATATTATGCATTTCTACATTAGAAGTGTTGTGACGAGAAATCCAGTCCCAGTCCTTATCGATGTTCGATGCATTCACCACAAGCATGTACACCTTGTTTTCTTCGATGCAATAGACAAGCAAGTCGTCTACGATTCCGCCCTTTTCATTTGGGAAGCAGCTGTATTGTGCCTGGCCGGCTTTTAGTTTGGATGCATCGTTGGTAGTGACACGTTGGATCAGGTCGAGCGCATTCTCACCTTTCAGAATGAATTCACCCATGTGGCTAACATCGAATACGCCCGCGTTTTTGCGGACTGCGGCGTGTTCATCGTTGATTCCTGAGTAACTGATCGGCATGTTGTAGCCTGCGAATTCCGCCATCTTTGCGCCAAGCGCAATGTGTTTGCCTGTAAATGGAGTGTTCTTCATTATTTTTTCGAATTGTCCGGCAAATGTATGAGTTTAAATATTCAAACCGCCTGACATTGCATACTCTGCACCGGGCTTGTGTTACAAAACAAAGAGGCTCCCGAAGGAGCCTCAATCCCGGTGATGAGCCGGGCCCAACTTCAACCACATTTAAAAATATGTGCCTATATATGATAGAATGGAAGACCTGTTATCGGCCAGGTCACCATCAGTGTCATCCATTGACTCGGGCGCTGTTGAAATACGGGAACTGCTTTTCTTGCGCTCTTCAAGCTCACGTATCTCCTGCTTCCTTCTTTCAATTTCAATATTGATCTGGTTGCTGTCCTGCTGATCGTATCTATACCCTTTTTCTTCCACTGCCTTTCCATCTGATGTCAATCTTCCATCGATACCCATGGTATAATCAACACCTGTGCGGAACCTGAAGGAATAATCCCTGTCGTAATGAATATCTATTCCGTTGCGTGAGCGGTATGATCTTCTAACCCTGAAATCGGCCGGATTGAGTTTGCTGCGAATTGATTCATCAAACCTTATTTTCTTTCCTACCGGAATCATTATTTCAATCTCCACATGCTGACCGCGGAACTTGTTATCCTTGAAAATTGCATACCCGTTGCCAAGGTCAAGTACGGAGTCTCTTGAAATCACTGAATATTTGATCGCCTGTGCCCTCTCAATTGCTTCATCATCTGAACTACCGAAGGCATATTTCCTGATTGTAACGTGATAAAACGAATCGGGACTAGCCTTTGTATCGAAACTAATATTGGAGAGACGCATGGAGTCGCGGGCAAGGTCCCAACCTGTAGCGTCGTCGTCAATCCATCCAAATGTGCCGGAGTATTGAAGTTCTGGTTGCGAAACTGCCACAATCATATTATTTGCAGCCGGAGCGGTAAGCGTTACCGGTACATCATAATGTTCCTTTATGCGAAAATCTTTCACGATGCTAGTCACCAGCAAGGTAGCTGCAACCCAACCTATCGCCCAGAGACTTCCGAAAATCCAGCCGAGATAATTATTCTTTGACCTCACCCTGAGAATACGACGAATGATCCATACAATAAATCCTATCAGCGGAACTCCGAAGAAGAGTAGTACAGTTCCCCAGGCATAGGCCTTCTGCCATTCGCTGGTCCAGAGGAAATCATTGATAGGCCACCAGGCAACGCCGCCGAAGATCAGGGCTATCAATCCCACGAACAATCCAAACGCAATCGTACCCGCTACGAAGAGGACGAAAGCTTTGAAGAGCACACCAATCGCATGACCTATTCCGCGTCCGCCGCTTCTCGCCTGCTCGGATACTTCCGAAGCGAATTGCTTTCCTCTCGTATTTGCGAATTCCCTTGCCTTTGCACTTATATTCTGTGCCGATTCTTTCACTTCCTCGGTCCAGCCATGCACCCTGTCTTTCACACTCCCCAATCCTTCCTGCACATTTTGCCTGATTGTATTCACGTCAACCTTCTCGCCGCGCATTTCCATTTTCTCATATGTGCTTCTTGCTTCCGGCAACACCATCCACAGAATTATGTATGCAAGTATGAATGTGCCGCTAAGCGATCCGAATACGATGTTGGGGAAGATATTGAAGTCGTAGTGCCATGTAAATCCACTCAGCATGCTGAAGAAGATGCTCAGCAAAAGCGGAGCGGCGAAGATCCAGCGAAGCGTTGTGGAATTAGTGCCGAAGTAGGCAGCCAGTCCACCAGCCACACCGCCAATCACCCTGTCGTCGGGATTGCGGTAGAGTCTCTTTCCTGAAAAATTTTCCAGGTCTTTCTCCGGCAACACTATCCAGAGAAGGAGATAGATAAGGAATCCGAAACCGAATCCACCGAAGGTGATTATCGCGAAGAGAATTCTTACAATCGCTGGATCGGTGTTCAGGTAGTTCGCGATACCGCTACACACACCGCCGATGAATTTATCACTCGAGTCGCGATAGAGTCTGCCATGACGCTTTCTTTCTGTGCGCGTATATTCCTTTTCACTTGTGGGTCTTGCCGACTCTGCTGCTTCTGCCGCTGCTTCTGCTTCGAAGTCCTCAACCTTACCCATTGATGCGGCAATCTCGTCCACATCGGCATCGGTGATTGCGCCGCCCGACTTGCGCACTTTCTCGTTCATTAATTCCGCTATGCGACTTTCAATGTCATTGATAATCTCATCCCTGCCTTCTTCGTGGGCGAAATACCGGCGCAGACTATCAATATAATTCTGGAGCTTCTCATAGGCAGAATCCTCAATCGGGATTACCCTTCCGCTCAGGTTTATGTTGATGATCTTTTTCATTTTATGATGTTTTTTGGTTGAAGCCGCCTCGCGGCGGTAATGGTTTTAATTGTTTAATGGTTCGTCGTCTTTCCTGGTGAGCGCATTAACACCGTTTGATAATTCATTCCAGGTCTGCTCCAGTTCCTTGTAAAAAGTCTCGCCCTTTTCTGTCAGTGAGAAATATTTCCTGGGTGGACCCGAATTGCTTTCTACCCAACGGTAGGTTAGCATGTCGGCATTCTTGAGGCGCGTGAGCAAGGGGTAGAGTGTGCCTTCCAGGATCTGCATGTTGGCCGCCCTCATCTCCTCAACGATGTCGCTGGGATAAGCCTCGCCCCGGCGGATAATGGAGAGGATGCAAAACTCCAGTATCCCCTTCCGCATCTGGCTCTGTGTGTTTTCAATATTCATTTCGCTTCAGTTTTCTGATCCGGATTCGATTCCCGATCATGAGAACAAAGCTAAGGCATTATTTGGTACTGTGCAACACCAAGTACTTCCTTAATCATAGTAATTTAGATTGATTACGACTACAAGTGATTAATTTTTAATTAGTTGATTTGAAAATTTGAGAATGAAGAATTTTTTCGCTCTTTGAGGAGTGGTTTATTTTAAGGATGAATGATTGATTCTGGCCGGTCAATTGAAATAAGATCAGGTGTGTGGTTGAGGTAGTTCAGGATGCCGCAAGCATATTATCCTTAATATTGTTTTATAACTTTTTGCCATGAAGACGATCATTGTTCCTACGGATTTCTCTCCTGCCGCCACTAATGCCATGAACTATGCGGCGGATATGGCGCTGGCATTGAAAGCGGAGATCCTGCTTTTCCATGCGTATTCCATTCCGGTAGTGCTGGGTGAAGTGCCGATAGCACTGCTTTCGGTTGATGAGTTGAAGGCATCTGCCGAGGCCGGTGTTGAAAAGACGAAGAAGGACCTGGAGCACATTACATCGGGAAAGATTAAAATCCGTACGCTTGCACGATTAGGCAATATGGTGGATGAATTGGAAGACGTTTGCAAGGAGGAGAAACCATTCGCCGTGGTGATGGGATCAACAGGCGCATCTGCCATAGAGAGAACCGTGTTCGGAAGCAATACACTCACTGCGATCAAGCATTTGACTGCCCCGGTAATTTGTGTACCGAAGGGAATTGAATACGGCGAAGGAATAAAGAAGATAGGATTGGCTTGCGATTTTCGCGAAGTGGCGGAGACAACTCCGGTAAAACCAATCAGGGAATTCGTCGAAGCGTTCAACGCAAGTTTCTATGTGTTGAATGTAGACAGCAACAACACGGGATTCAAACCCGATACGCCTGAACAATCGGCATTATTCCATAATGAATTTGTGAATCTCAAACCTGAATATCATTTCCTCGTACATAAGGATATCGAGGATGGAATCAACGAATTTGCGGAGAAGAATAACCTCGATCTCATCATCGCCATTCCAAAGAAACACAAACTGCTGGAAGGACTGTTTAAAAAGAGTTCAACGAGACAGTTGGTATTTGAATCGAAGATACCAGTCATGTGTGTGCATGAAGAACGAAATAATTAGCCAATTAGAACTCTGCATTCCTCGGCGTCCTCGGA